>JBOHWI010000280.1:0-9470 GCA_050736675.1 Binatus sp. (SeqCode) | reverse complement strand
CCTCTGTCTCGTAAACGCGCCGCAGATTGTCCGCGGTCAGGACTTCAGCGGGAGTTCCATACGCCACCGCAGCGCCGTCGGCGAGCAGCAGCACACGATCGGCATAGAGCGCGGCAGCATTGAGATCGTGGAGCGTCGCAACTACGGCCATACCGCGCCCGGCGCACAACTCACGAAAGCGCGCGAAGATTTCCGCGACATGCTTGAGGTCGAGAAACGCGGTCGGCTCGTCGAGCAGCGCAATTCTGGGCTCCTGCGCGAGCGCGCGCGCAAGGAATACGCGCTTGCGCTCGCCGCCGGACAGCTCCTGAACGTGGCGCGCCGCGAGCTCGCGCAGGCCGAAGTGGCCGAGCGCGGAGGACGCGATCTCCAGATCGTGCGGGCTCTCGAAGCGGAACGCACCGAGATGCGGCGCGCGTCCCATCAGCACGATTTCCATCACCGTGAAGCGGAACGCGACCGCGTTTTCCTGGCCCACCGACGCGACGGTGCGCGCGAATTCGCGCCGCTCGATCGAATCGAGCGGCCGGCCGAAAAGTCCGACGCTTCCCGAATCCGGCGTAATCGAGCCGCCGAGCACCTTGAGCAGCGTGGACTTGCCCGCGCCGTTCGGCCCGACGATGGCGAGCATTTCGCCGGCCGCCACTTCGATCGAGACGCCATGCAATACGGGCACGCCGGGATATCCCGCGCGAATCGCGCGCGCACGCATAGCGATGGCGCTGTCGCGCAATGTCGTCATAGCGAGAGCGGTCTTCGGCCTTCGCGGCGCAGCATATAGATGAAGAACGGGCCGCCGCACAGAGCAGTGATCGCGCCGACGGGAATTTCGGCCGGCGCGATTGCCACGCGTGCGAGCAAGTCCGCGGCGACCATGAATGCGGCGCCGCCGATCAGCGACGCCGGCAGCAGGAGCCGATGATCCGCGCCGAACACCAAACGCAAAGTATGCGGTACGATTAATCCGACGAACGAGATGATTCCGCTGACCGAGACCGCCGCGCCGACCATGACCGAAGTCGCGACGAAGATGATGCGGCGAAGGCGATCCACGTCGACGCCGAGCTCGGCCGCAGACTCGTCGCCGAGACTGAGCAGATTCAAATCGCGCGCTCGATACATCAACACGCCGAAGCCGGCTAGTCCCAGACCCGCGACCATCGCCGTCTCGCCATAGGTCGGCGCCTCAAGGCTGCCCATCAGCCAGAACAGGATGCTGTGCGCGTAATAAAAATTGACCACGCTGTTCACGAGCATGATTGCCGCGCCCCAGAATGCATTGAAGATCACGCCGACCAGCAGCAACGTGAACGGCTCGAGTTGCCCGTCAACCATCGCGAGCCGGTAAACCGCGACGGTCGAGAGCAGCGCCGCGCCGAATGCGCACAGCGGGACGAGCGCCTCGCCACCGCCGAGTTTCGCCGACATCACAAGAGCGAGTATCGCGCCGAGGGCGCCGCCGCCCGAGATTCCCAGGATACCGCCCTCGGCCAGTGGATTGCGCACAAGGGCTTGTAGAGCCGTTCCAACGGCCGCCAGCATCGCCCCGACGATCACGCCCATCAGCACGCGCGGCAATCGGGCGGCGAAGAAAATCGCATGATCGGGACTGTCGCGATCGAACAGAGCCCGCGCCAGGCTGATATGCGCGGTGCCGAACAAGACACCGGCCATCGCGCACACGATCAGCAGAATCGTCAGCCCACCAAGAATCGAGAGCAAGCGCGCGCGCGTCAAATGCGCGGCGGGTGCGGCTTTGCTTGCGGGCGCGTTCACTTGACGGCCCCGGGTTCCCACGCCTCCGGATGAATCATGCGCGCGATTATCTCGAGCGACTGGCCCACGCGCGGGCCGGAGTGGAGAATGAGATCCTGCCGATAGCTGAGGACGCGATGGTCGCGCACCGCCGGAATCTGCGGGAACCTTTGCCAGAAGTCGTCTGACACCGAGGGCTCGGTTCCCATCGAACCGTCGAGAATTACTTCGGGCCGCATCGCGATGATGAACTCCATGCCAAGGTGCGGCCACTGCTCACCGGCGGCCGCCGCGATATTGTCGGCGCGCGCGAGATGCATCAGCTCGTCGAGATAAGTGCCCGAGCCGACCGCGACGATTGGCTGATGACCGACGAGCATCAACGCGCGCACCGGTTTGAGCTTGGCGAGGCGTTGCTGAACTGCGGCGATCTGCAGCTGAATGTGAGCGACGAGCCGGCGCGCTTCGGCCTCGCGATCGATTCGCGCACCCACTTTCTCGATACTGGTTTCTATTTCTTGCACGGAGTCGTCGCTGACCAGCAGCACCGGATAGCCCATCGAGTTCAACGCGCGAATCTGGCGCACGTCCGATGACAGTTCAAGCCCGACGATCAGCGTCGGCCGGAGCGCGATGATCGCTTCGAGATTGGGCGTCAGAAACGACCCGACGCGCGGCAACTCGCGCACCTGCGGCGGATAGTCGCAATATTGCGA
This sequence comes from Binatus sp. (SeqCode), assembly GCA_050736675.1. Taxonomy (GTDB): domain Bacteria; phylum Desulfobacterota; class Binatia; order Binatales; family Binataceae; genus Binatus. The sequence continues at coordinate 6,999 of JBOHWI010000280.1, read as the reverse complement.
GACGCCGACGACCTCGGGACCGGCGCCCAGCGCGAACAGCGTCTCGGTCACGCTCGGCGCCAGCGACACGATTCGCGTCGGAACGGCGGCGTTCGCTACCGCAGCGAGCGTCATCGCGTACACGCAGAGCGCGGCAGCGGCCGCGAGTCGATACAAGCCCACCTCGCGAAATTACCTGATCGTACCGGCGTCCGTAAGTCATCTCGCGCTTTGTTGCATCCACGCGACGCGCTCAACTAGCCTCGTCGGGACGAGGAGTGTCGCCGTGCTCAAGATTGCCGTTTGCATCAAGCAGATACCGCTGATCGAAGAAGCCAACTTCGACGCCGTGACCAGGACTATCAAGCGCGACGGGCCCAATGTGATCAGCGCGTACGATCTGCGCGCGATTTCACTCGCCATCGAGCTGAAAAATCGCCACGGCGCAAACACCACCGTCGTCACGATGGGGCCGCCGCAGGCGCGCGGCGCGCTGGTCGATGCGCTCGCGATGGGCATGGATCAAGCGGTGCACCTTGAGGATCGCGCGTTTGCGGGAGCGGACACGCTCGCGACGGCGCGTGCGCTGGCGCGTTGGCTGGCGCGCGGAAATTTCGATCTCATCATGCTCGGCAAGTACTCGCTCGATGCGGAGACCGGGCAAGTCGGCCCCGAAATCGCGGAACTGATCGGCGCCGCGCAAGTAACCGGCGCGCGAAAGCTGGAGATTAACGGCCCCATGCTTCACGCCGAACGTGAAAGCGACCAGGGATTCGAGGAAGTCGAGGCCGCGATGCCCGCGGTCATCACCTGCGCCGAGCGCGTCGCGCAGCCGGTCAAGGTGAAGCCGGGTGCTTCCGAGGAAGCGCAGACCAGACCGATCCAGGTCGTGCGCGCAGCCGAGCTCGGGGCCGACGCGAAAGAATTTGGTCTCGCCGGTTCGCCGACCTGGGTGCAGGAGGTTCGCATCGTCGCGGCACCGAAGACCGAGTGCAAGTTTATCGACGCGAGCGACGCCGAGCGCGCGGCGGCTGAGGTGACGTCGGCGCTCGAAGCGCTCGGCGCGCTCACACCGCGCGTGCACGAGCGCCGGCCGATCGGATCGGCGCGGCGGGCGGGCAAGCGCAACCATGATGTCTGGATCGTATGCGAGAGCGACCTTGAAGGGCGCATCACGCGCGGCACGCTCGAGCTGCTGTCGCGCGGCGACGACCTCGCATCACGGCTGGGCGGTGCGCTTGTCGCGGTGGGAATCGATGGCGCCGTCGCGCGACACGCGGGACTGCTCGCGAGTTTCGGCGCAGACCAGGTGCTGACGATCGAGCATCCTGCTCTCATTTCGTACACGCCCGAAGCGGCGGCCGAAGCTATCGCGCAGCTGGTTCTGGCGCACGCGCCGTGGGGAATCTTGATCGGCGCGACCGAGCGCGGACGCGACTGGGGCCCGCGCCTGGCCGCGCGGCTTGGCTTGGGGCTCACCGGCGACGCGATTGATATCGAGCTCGACTCTGAGAATCGGATGGTCGCCCTCAAGCCCGCTTTCGGCGGCAACATCGTGGCGCCGATTTACTCGAAAACGTTTCCGCAGATGGCGACGGTGCGGCCGGGCGTGCTCGAACTCGCGGCGCCGTCGCAAGCTAAGCAATCGGACATTCAAGTTGCGCACGTCGAAGTGAGCGCGCCGAAGAGCCGGCTCATCAAAGCGCACTCGACCTTCGATCCCACCATCGTGGCGCTCGAAGGTGCGGAGGTTGTCGTCGGCATCGGTACGGGAGTCGGTGGACCTGACGGCGTCGCGAAAGTCGCCGCGTTTGCGCGAACACTTGGTGCCGCGATCTGCGCGACGCGCCGCGTGACAGATCAAGGATGGGTGCCGCGGCAGTTGCAGGTCGGGCTGACCGGCAAGTCGATCGACCCGCGCCTGTACATTGCAGTCGGCGTACGCGGCGCGCCCAATCACACCTGCGGACTCAAGCGCGCGCAGACGGTCGTCGCGATCAACGACGATGCCGACGCTCTGATCTTCGAGCGCGCGAACGTCGGTCTGGTCGCCGACTGGCAGGCCATCCTGCCCGCACTGCAGGACGCCTTCCAGCGACGGCTCGACTAAGCGCGGATTTCGTAGAGCGCGGAAAACAAATCTTCGATCGGCAGGCGGCGAAAGTGCTTGAACCCCGCCGTCGCGACCAGTTCGCGCGCCTTCCCCTCGCCCATGCACGCGCCGATTCCCGCGCCGCCGTGCGCGAGCGAGGTTGTCATGCAGTACAGCGTGCTCATCGAGTACATCAGACGCCCCATCGGATTGATGTTGTCCTCGAGCTTCGACGAAACGTTTACCTCGACCATCAGGTAGGTACCGTCGGGTTTGAGCGCGCCGCGAATCGATTTCAGCAGCGCGTCGGGATCTACAGAGTCGTGCACGACGTCGAAAGTCGAGATGAAATCGAACTGTGCGGCCGGCAGCTTGGTGCAATCGACGACGTCGAACTTGATTCGATCGCCGAGGCCGGCGCCCTTGGCGTTTGTGTGTGCGCGCTCCAACGATCCGGCGTGCGCGTCGAAGCCGAATACTTTGGCCTTCGGAAATGCGGACGCAATCGCGATCGCCGCACGTCCGCTGCCACAGCCAACGTCCAGCGACGAGCCGCCATCGGTCAGCTTCGCGACCACCTGCGGCATCGTTGGCAGCCATTTGCGAACCAGCTGATGCCGGTACATCGAGGCTGACGAGCGCTCCATCGCCTCCCACGTCTCGGGCGGATACTCGCTCTGCGAAACGCCGCGACCGTCCTTGAACGATGCCATCACTTTAGGCGCGATCGACATTTGCGGAACGATCATTTCGATGAAGCCACCGGCGAAGAATGGCGAGTCGTCGCGCGCCAGGACCATCGCATGCTCAGGCGGCATCGCGTAGGTTTTCGCCGCGGCGTCGTAGTTCGCGTAGCCGGCCGCGGTCATCGCGCCGAGCCATTCGCGCAAGTAACGTTCGCTGAGGCCGGTCTTCTCGGCAAGTCCCGCGCTGGTGACGGCGCCGGCTTCGGCCAGCGCGCTGAAGATTCCGAGGCGGTCGCCGATGTAGCTCAATGCGCCGAGCATCGCGGCGCCGATATCGTTCGACACTTGCTTCGAGAACTTCTTGATCTTGTCCCAATCGAGCTGCTGCTTTTCGTCGGCCATCATTCTCCTCCGCAGACAGGCAGTATCGATCAATTCACACGTCCGCGGCTAGTGGCGCGATGAGTTCTCGCCTGGCAGAAGCAGAGAATTGTGAGTCGTGCGCGATTCAACACTCTGCTTCTGCCTGTTCGTCTCCGTGTCATTCTGAGCGCAGCGAAGAGTGACGCAAAGAAAAAGAGTGTCCACCAAGGTTACGGAAAGGTTTCCTTACCGGTAGACAGACAGATCTAGACTTCGGGCTCTGCGCTTGCTTCCGCGGGCTGCTTATCCGTGGCGCCGAACAGTGAAAGCTGAGCCGGATTGTCGTTGGTCTCCGCTAGCGGGACGAACAGGCCCGGCTTCTCGACGAAGATCCGAAATTTTTCGAACAGGTCGGCGAGCTTGTACTGATAGTACTCGACGTTCTCGTCGGGATTGTTCGGGTCGTACTCCGTGGCCATTTTCGCGAGTGCGTTCACGCTCGCAGTCGCGCGGCGGCCGGTCACATAGTAGGAAATCTGATCGCCGGCGAGGTACGGCCGCTCGGCCTTGAGCGCGAGCTCGTAGGCGGCTGCAAGATTGCGGCTGTTGTCGCCTATTTTGCTGCGGTAGGTGTCAAGCGACTCTTGCAGCGTCTCGGTCTTCATCAAATCGGCGATTCCGATTTCGTGACGGACCAGCCGCGCACGATAGGCGTCATGCAATTTCGGAATTTCGTCGCGCCGATCCGCGAGCAGCAGGCGGAACATCTCTTCCATGAAGCGGCGCTGAAAGCGTTCGAGACCCCGCGAGCGCAGCCCCGAGCCGCGAATCGTCATCTTGCCCGCGTCATCCTGCAGCACGTAGTTCTTCATCTTGTACGAAAACATTGCGGCGTAGCGGCCGTCTATTTCCAACCGTATTCCCTCCGGCATGATCGAGCCGACCTGTTCCAGGAGCCGCTCCGCGCCCTTTTCGTCAGCGGCGTCGGGTGGCGGCACGAAATAGATTCCGTCGGTGTCGACCTCGATAACCTGTGCGCCGCGTCCCTCGAGTTCCGCCACCGCGCTCTGAATCAGATCGCGTCCGCGCCGGGTCAACGCGTTGGCTTCGCCGAAGTCGTTGAAATGACCGAGCGAAAACCCGAGGTAGCCGTAAAATGAATTGATGAGAATCTTGAACGTGAGCTGGAGCGCGTCTGCGTTGCGCCGCTCGGTCCCCTTCAGTTCGCGCGCGAGCGCCTTGGCCTGCACGCGGAAACTGCGCAGGTCGCCGAGCAGCTTGAGGAACACGCCGAGACGGTCGGCGGCCGGCGCATGCCGATATTGCAGCATCAACGACGGATACAACGACGTCACGTCGCAGTGCAGAACGCCGTGCGCGACGCCGCATCGGCGAACCTCGGTGTACCCGCCCACAACCGGCGCGGGCGGCGAAGATTCGGGAATGGAATGGCCGGCGGCCAGGTACGCGCGCAGCATGAGCGCGTCGATCTTGGTCGCATTCCCGCGCAACACCGCGCTCTGGTAGGAGTACGGGAAGATCTGCGCCTGCACGAAGTAGCTGGGAGAGAGTGTCCCGGCCAGAGCGCGCGTCTCACGCGCGTCGTCGAGCGCATACTCGTAGAGCTTCTCGGGCTCGTGCTCGAAGTAGTAGCTGATCTTCGACGCGTCGATATACACGCGATCCTTGCGCGCCAGTCCGAAGTGTTGGGCGAGCTGCTTCAGTCCGAGGCTTTCGAGCTCGCGGCTCGATATGTCGTAGTGCTGCGCGAGGATCCACGTGTCGATAATGTTGCGGCCGGGGATGTCGTAGCGGCGGTACGCTATCGAGCGTTCCGCGATCTGCATGCGCGACGGACGCGCGCGCAGCTCGCCGCCGTCGCGTCCCAGCCGCAGCGGCACTCGATGGCGGCGCGCGCGGGTCTCGAGGTATTCGAGATCGAAGCGAAACAGATTGTGTCCCTCGACGACGTCGGGGTCGCGCTCCTGGATGATGCGCACCATCTCCTCGAGCATCGCGCGCTCGTCCATCTCAGTGCCCTTGAGCAGGCGCTCGAAACCGGTCGAGTCGGTGAGCGAAATGGCGATAACGCGATCGCCCTCGCGCGCCGCCGACGGAAATTCAAACCCCTGCGAGATATACGTCTCAATGTCGAGTTGCAGGCGGCGCAGGTCGGCGAAATCCAGCCCAATGAAAAACGTCGTCCCGGTCAGCATCAGATGCTGCTCGACCGGATCGGCCAGCACCAGATACGGCGCGTCGGGCGCATTGGGCGCCTTGTCGGTCACGGTCCTCAGATGGCGCCGGGCGGCTTCCAAAGCGTCGAGCGAGCTGAAAGTGACGAGGATGCGATAGCGGAAATCGCCGTCGAGCACGCGCGTCTCATGCGACGCTCTGAACCCTTCGAGCAACGCCGGACTCTCGACGAGTGCAAATAGCCGAATCGGACGACGCTCGCGCGTGAGCTTGCCGGACAGGCGCTTGTACACGTCGATCTCGGTCTTCGATGCGACCTCGACGGCGACCACACCGGCGTCGGCAGGATCGCCGAACAGCAAGCGGTTGCTGTAGAACTGCGCCGAAATTTCCTGGTAGGTAGTCATCACGATCTGCGTACTTCGATTGTGCACCCGCGCACTTGCGTCTGACAACGCTCGCGCGGATCAGAGCGTACCGAGGCATCCGAGACCGATCAGAAAGATCGCGTACGCCGCTCCACCGATCATCAGCGTCGGAATCCCGAGTTCCGAGTCGCGCACGTTGATGAAGAGAATCGCCACGGAGGCCAGCGCGATCGATCCTGCCAGCAGTTCGGGATTCGTCAGATGCCACGGTGAATACGCGAGCCCCAGCGCAACCGGGATGCAGGACTGAAAGACCATCGCGCCCGTGATGTTGGCGAGTGCTAGATGATCCTTGCCCTGCCGAATCCACACGACGGAGTTGTACTTCTCGGGCAATTCGGTCGCGAGCGGACTCAAGATGAGTGAGAGAACGCCCGGACTAAGATTCACGTGGGCCGAGAACAGAATGATCTGATCGACGAACTCGATTGCGCCGATCAGGATTGCGAGTACGCCGACAACTACTTGCACCGCGATAATCGATGCGCGCGGCTCGAGCGAATTCCCGCGCAGGATCGACTCGGAATAGAGTCCGTGCTCGACCTCCGCGCCGGTCGCGCGCCTGAGCCTCAGCATAACGACAGTGTAGCTCGCGTACACCAGCAGCAGCGCGACTGCCAGGACATGGCGCAGCACCGCACTCAGATCGAGCGTGCCCGCAATCACCAGCAACAGAAAAACGGGGAAAAAGAACGCGAGGTCCCGGCGCGCATCGGCGCGTACCACTCTCAGTGCGATTCGGCCGCGACGGCGGCGAAATACGAGCGCGGCGATGCCCATCACGAACAACGCTACCGTGGAGAGCATCAGCGGCGCGCCGACTATCGCACCGAGACCGACCGCAGTGTGAGCGGAGGGGGAATCGCGGCCGGTCAACAGGGCGACTGCGGGGATGAACGTTTCCGGCAATGCGGTTCCGACCGCGGCCAGCAGGCTTCCGACTGCCGCCTCAGCGATATGTAATCGATGCCCCGCCCATTCGACTCCGTTGGTAAAAAGCTCCGAGCCGGCGAGGATTATCCCGAAGCTTAGCGCCAGTATTATCGCGTGAATTGCCAAAATTCTTCCCGGGAAAGGGCGGACCAGCGTCGAGAATAAGGATGCAGGCCGGCGATTTCCAGCGCGCCGTATTCTCGGCTCCGGCTTTAATCAACGGAAATGATCGGGCTCGATGCAGCCAAACTCGTAAACGATGCGTATAATTATCTGTGGCGGCCGGCGACGACCGAGGATTGGGAAGGGCGCTGCGCAGATT
>JBOHWI010000279.1:0-4940 GCA_050736675.1 Binatus sp. (SeqCode) | reverse complement strand
TGTCGAAGACGATTACACGGGCGAACGAGGTGAGCCTTTTCAGCAGGTACTGGTTGGCCGGCAGTTCCCAATAGAGCTCCACATGCGAGATCGTCCCCGGCACCAGTACGATGTCGCGCGGCCCGCGCCCGAAGATCCGATACGCGATGTGAACGTCGCCACTCTTGGCGTATTTGACGGGAGACTCCATTAACATCCTCCACGCCGGCAAGACAGCAACTGCGCCTGCGCCCCCATCATGTGATGACGGCCAAGTTCCTGTTATTTGTGTAGTCATCTGTCACACGAGCCGCAAGAGAGCGAGCGCATCGTGGCAGAAGTAGCGTACAACATGGCCGATGCGTACCATCGGCAAGTGAATCGAAGGCATCGCGGGGAACGGTGATGAGCGTCAAATCAGAGTTTTTGAAACAGCCGATCGAACACGTCGATATCACGCGCGAAAGCGTCGTGCCTCTGGTCGAGGCGATGGGGCAGATGGCATACAGCGCGCGCGACCTGCATCGCGCGGCGACGATTTACGATCGTATGCTGCGCGATCGCGACTGCGGCGTGATCCTGTGCCTGGCGGGATCACTAATCAGCGCGGGGCTGAAGCGCGTCTTCGCCGACATGATTAGCAATCACATGGTCGATGCGATCGTCAGCACCGGCGCCAATATCGTCGATCAGGATTTTTTCGAGGCGCTCGGCTTCAAGCACTGGATGGCTGAGGATCGCTTCAAGTACGGGCTCGACGACGACAAGCTGCGCGAACTGCATATCGATCGCATCTACGACACGCTGATCGACGAAGACGAACTGCGCGTGTGCGACGAGACCATTCACAAAATTACAGACAGCCTCGAGGCGCGGCCGTATTCGTCGCGGGAATTTGTCGGCGAGATGGGCAAGTACCTCGCAGAGACCGGCGCGAAGAGCGGCGCGAGTATAGTGCTCGAGGCGTATCGCGAGGAGGTGCCGATTTTCTGCCCAGCGTTCAGCGACTGCTCAGCGGGATTCGGGCTGGTGGCGCATCAGGCGGCGCGTCACGGCAAGCCCAAGGTCTCGCTCGACAGCGCCAAGGATTTTTACGAGCTGACGCGCCTCAAAGTGAAGAACCAAAGCACGGGACTGTTCATGATCGGGGGCGGCGTGCCGAAAAATTTCGCGCAAGATATCGTCGTCGCCGCGGAAGTGCTGGGGCATGACGTACCGATGCACAAATACGCGATTCAGATCACGGTGGCCGACGTCCGCGACGGCGCGCTCTCCGGCAGCACGCTCAAAGAAGCCAGCAGTTGGGGCAAGGTCGATACGACCTACGAGCAAATGGTCTACTGCGAGGCGACAATCGCGGTGCCGCTGATTGTCGGCTACGCCTACCACAAGCGCGGCTGGGAAGGGCGCACCTCGCGCAAGTGGAGCTCGGCGCTGGACAAAGATGAGGTGTAGCCGGAAGGCTAAATCATTTTATTAAATGTGAAACCGCGGTGGGTTTCACGCTTCCTTCGGCAGGGGTAACCCCTGCACCCTAGTGTTAAGATTTTGCTGCATAGGGTGGGCCGTGCTAATTAACACGGGCTCATTCCGAGGCGTTCTTCTGAGGACTATGCGATGTTGTTTGTGATTATCGGCCATGACGGACCCGATGGGGCTGCGTTGCGGCCGAAGGTCAGGGAGGCGCATCTTGAGAATCTGCGGCCGCTGGATCGAGCGGGCAAGGTGAAGATCGCGGGGCCGTTCACTGACGGCAGCGGCAGTCTTATCATCGTCGATATGGAGAATGAGGCGGAGGCGAGCGCGTTTGCGAATAGCGATCCTTACGTGAAGAGGCGGGTATTCGAGCGCGTCGAGGTGAAGCCGTTTCGGCAGGTGTTCCCGGAGTAGCCGATGGCGGGCGCTTTATCCAGTTTAAAGATCGTCGAAGTCGGCGAGTTGGTGTCCGCCCCCTATTGCAGCAAGTTGCTGGCGGACATGGGCGCTGAGGTCGTCAAGGTCGAGCGGCCGGGCGTCGGCGATCGGGCGCGGACGCGCGGGCCGTTTCCCGGCGACCAGCCGAATCCCGAAACCAGCGGGCTGTTCCTTTACCTCAATACGAACAAGCGTGGCGTCACGCTCGACATCACGCAGCCCGAGGGCTTCGAGATTTTGGAGAAGCTGGTTGCGGACGCCGACATCCTCGTTCATAACGTCACACCGCCCGAGATGGATCGCGTCGGCCTCACCTACGAGCGGATGCGGCGCGCGAATCCGAAATTGATCATGACCTCGATACTGCCGTTCGGATTGACCGGGCCGTATCGCAACTACCGCGCCGAGGATTTGACGATCTGGTGCGCGGGCGGGGTGTGCGTGCTGAACGGCGGCGGCCCGGAGCATCCGAAGTTGCCGCCGCTCAAGACGGCGGGGCACCAGGCGGGCTACCAGGGCGGAGTGCATGGCGCGACCGCGACGGTCGCGGCGGCGTTCGCGCAACTGCGCGACGGCACGGGGCAACATATCGAAGTGTCGGTGCAGGAATCGATCGCGTCGATCCTCGAGATGACTTTCGAGTACTGGCCGTACATGAAGATGATCGCGACGCGGTTGGGGCAGAAGCCGTTGCAGCCGGTCGAGACCATGCAGTGCAAGGACGGCTACATTTATCTGTGCTGCATCGAGGAGCATCAGTGGCGCAATTTCGTCGAAATCATGGGAAATCCCGAATGGGCGGAGATGGAGATTTTCAAGGATCGGCTGGTGCGCGCGCTGAATTGGGACGCGCTCAAGCCGATGCTCGAAGAATGGGTCAGCCAGCAGACGGTGCTGGATCTGTACGGCAAGGCGCAGGCCAGGCGCGTTCCGTTTGCGCCGGTGTCGACTATGGGCGACCTGCTCAACTCGGAGCATCTGAAGGCGCGCGGATTTTTCGTCGAGATCGCGCAACCGGTTGCCGGCACGCATAAGTATCCGGGCGCGCCGCTGAAGTTCGCGCGCACGCCGTGGGAAATTCGGCAACCGGCGCCGACTCTCGGACAGCATAATGCGGAAGTCTTCGGACAGCTCGGCCTGACGCAGGCGCGGCTCGACGAACTCAAGCGCAAGGGTGTGATTTAGAAGTGGCTGCGAAACCTCCTTTGGCGGGAATTCGAGTTTGCGATTTCACCTGGGTGTGGGCGGGACCGTACTGCACCCTGCAACTGGCGCATCTCGGGGCCGAAGTGATCAGGATCGAGACCAAGACGCGGCTGTGCGTGACTCGAATGCTGCCGCCGTGGCCCGATGGTGTCTTCGACGGCATCAACAAATCGGGCTACTTCAATCAATACAATCAGGGCAAGAAGTCGCTGTCGCTGAATTTCAAGCATCCAGAAGCCAAGGAAGCGGCCTGGCGGTTGATCAAGAATAGCGACGTCGTGATTAACAACTTCGCGGCGGGCGTGCTCGAAAAGATGGGATTTGGCTACGAAGAGGTTAAAAGGGTAAATCCCAATGTAGTAATGATTACTATGTCCGGATACGGCGATACTGGACCTTATAGTCAGTATGTTGCCTACGGACCGGCGCAGGTGCCGTTGTCGGGGCTGTCGGCCCTGACTGGCTATAAGGGATTCCCTCCGATGCATGCCGGGTTCAGCTACGCCGACCCCAACGCAGGAGTGCATGGCGCCTTCGCGATAATCAGCGCACTGTTTCATCGCGCTAAAACCGGCGAGGGACAGTACATCGACATGAGCCAGTGGGAATGCGCGATGGACCTGCTGGCAGAAGGGATTCTCGAATACACGATGAACGGACGCGAGCCCGAACGAAGCGGAAACCGCGACCCGCTGATGGCGCCCCACGGGCTGTTCAAGTGCGTCGATCTGCCGGAGAAGATCCTCGACGTCACGATCGATCAATGGGTTGCGATCGTGTGCGCGAACGATGAGGAATGGGCGCGATTGGCTAGAGCAATAGGTAAGCCGGAACTAGCCAATGATCCGCGATTCGCTACGCTCGCCGGGCGCAAGGAGAATGAAGACGCGCTCGAGGCAATAGTCAGTGGGTGGACGGCGACGCGGAAGGTCGCTTATGTAGTTGAAACTCTGCAAGCCGCGGGAGTCGCGGCGGGAGCCTGCGCCGATAGCAAGTACCTGTCGGAGGACAAACATCTTACCGAGCGCGAATATTTTGTCTATCGCGAGCATCGCGAAGTGGGTAAGCGGCAGCATTGCGGAATTCCGTGGCGGATGAACGGGACCCCGTGCGAAGTGAGGGCGGCGGCTCCCGTGCTCGGACAGCATACGGATGAAGTGATCACGGGGCTGCTCGGATACAGCGTGGCAGAGGTCGCGGAGTTGCGCGCGAAGGGTGCGCTGGACTGAGGTGAAAAATGCGAACGCTGAAAGTTTTGATCGACGGGCTGGTGTTTCCTGAAGGGCCGCGATGGCATGAAGGGATGTTTTATTTCTCCGACATGCATGCACATCAGGTGGTCGCGGTCGATTTGGCGGGTAAGCGCGAGGTCATCTGCGAAGTGCCTAACCGCCCTTCGGGACTTGGATGGTTACCCGATGGACGGATGCTCGTGGTGTCGATGACGGATCGCAAGCTGATGCGCCTGGATCGCGATGGGCTGACGACAGTCGTCGATATGAGCAAGCTCGCGCCGTTCGATTGCAACGACATGGTGGTCGATGCGCGCGGACGCGCGTACGTCGGCAACTTTGGTTTCGATCTGCACACGGGCGAGACGCCGCGCGGCACGACGCTAGTGATGGTCGGCGCCGACTCTGTCGCGCGGGTCGTGGCCGGGGAAATGATGTTCCCCAACGGGATGGTGATCGCGCCGGACGGCAAGACGCTGATCGTCGGCGAGACTTTCGGGCGGCGATTGACGGCGTTCGATATTGGCGCCGACGGATCGCTCGCGAATCGGCGGGTGTGGGCGGACTTGGGGACCAGCCTGCCCGATGGGATTTGCCTGGACGCCGAAA
>JBOHWI010000278.1:0-14243 GCA_050736675.1 Binatus sp. (SeqCode) | reverse complement strand
CCGATCGTACCGCGGAAATGACGCTCGAGGAGCGGGTCGGCGACGTGCGGGCAGTTATGGATGCGGCTCACTCGAAGCGCGCAACCATTTATGGCTGGTCGGAAGGCGGCCAGATGTCTTTGATGTTCGCCGCGACCCATCCTGAGCGAACTTCGGGCCTCGTTTTGTACGGTTGCTACGCCTCGATGAAAGGGGACCCTTGGGCGGGGACCGCCGATCAATTCAAGCGATTCCTTGCAACGGTGGAAAAACATTGGGGCGAAGGCATCCTCGTTCGAGTCAACGCGCCGAGCCGGCTCAAGGATGAGGCCTTCGTCCAGTGGTTTGGCCGGCTCGAGCGAGCCGCAGCGAGTCCAAGCGCCATCATCGCCCTCATGCAGGCTAACTACGAGATCGACGTCCGCCGAATTCTCTCCGCCATCCGGGTGCCGACCTTGATCCTCCATCGCCAAGGTGATGCGCTCGTTCCGATCGAGGCCGGCCGCTACCTGGCCGATCACATTCCCGGAGCCAGGTACGTCGAGCTGCCGGGCAACGACCATCTGCTTCAGGCTTTCGATCAGGACGTGCTCGATTTTCTGCTCGACCGGATCGAGGAATTCATCACAGGAGTGCTGCACCATCCCAGGCCGGATCAGATACTCACCTCCGCGATGTCCGCCGACATCGTCGGCGCCTCGGAACGAAAACCCGCCCAGCCGATTGCATCCCACCGCGAAAGCGGACCGTGGGCTGACGCGGTTGCGGAGCTCGAAAAATGCCGCGACTTGATCGCTTCAAGCGAAGACAGCCGCGAGCTCGCCGGCCTGGTTGCGCAGGCTGAAGCGCTGGTCGCCGCCGCGCGAGGATCGTGGCAGGAGTCCGAGGCGCAATTTGTCAAGGCGGTCGAAACCTTCCGTCGCCACAAGATGGCATGGCAGGAGGATCAGACCCTCAAAACGTGGGGCCGCACATTGCAGGCGGGCGTCGATCGTCGCGGGCTAATCGAAAAACTGGATTCCGCAATCGAAGACTACCGACGGCAAGCAGGCACGAACAGCGCAGACCCAGTCAATTCCAGTTCAGCAGACACCGGCGGCCACAACGGGAACGGAGATCAACGCCGCACTGATGCGATTTTCCGGCGCGAGGGCGAATACTGGACGGTGTCATGGCAAGACAATGTGTTCCGGCTAAAAGATGCCAAAGGTTTTCGCTACCTGGCCTATCTGCTCGCCGATCCGGGGCGCGAGGTGCTTGCCCGCGAGCTCGCGATGGTTGGTATGGCGCCAGGCAGAGAGCGCGCGTCGATCGATTCCAATGGCACTGCCGCCACCACCCTCGGCGATGCGGGCGCGATCCTCGACCCCAAAGCTCGCGAGCAATACCGACAGCGGATTGCCGATTTGCGCGAGGAATTGGCTGAGGCCGATCGTCTCAACGACACCTCCCGCGCGACGCGCCTGACGGTTGAGCTGGATGGTGTCGGCGATCAGCTTGCCGCCGCGGTGGGCCTTGGCGGACGAGCGCGCAAGGCCGCCTCGCACAGCGAGCGCGCTCGCGTCATGGTGACTAAGGCGATCAAGGCGGCCATCGCAAAAGTCCGGACCAGCGACGCCGTCCTGGGGCGTCATCTTGCGACGTCGATCAAGACAGGCAACTTCTGCGTCTACGATCCCGGCCCCGACGGCCCCAAAGCCTGGCAGTTATAGCGTCGCGGCCCCGTCGAAATTTCCGCCTCGCTCCGATTTGTACCCGAAATCTGCACGTCGTTCCTCCTTTCGTCACGCCTCATAGTTGGGTCCACAAGAGGAAAAGAGGAGCGGCGTTCCATGAGAGCTTCGTTCAAATGTGTTTCTGTTCTTTCCGTTGCGGCAGCGCTGCTGGTCATGAGCCACTCCGTAGATGCCGGCCAGATTGCCTACGAGGGTTTCGGCCAATCGTTTCCAATCTATGCGAATGACGGCGCCGGCTTCGGCGGTCCGTGGACACAGGGCGGTTTCAATGCGTTTGCTGCGGGCTATACGGCGAACGTAGATTCGCTGTCTTATCCCGCCCTGGCCAGCAGCACGGGCGGCAGCATATCCGGCGGGGCGTTTTCCGCGATCAACGGCGCCATCCGTACTCTCGCGCAGCCACTCGGCGCGGACGACACCACGGTTTATATCAGCGTTCTTCTGCGACCCGATGGAACCCTGGGCGACGGTATCTTCAACGGCTTCTTCGGGGTGACTCTCCATGGCAGCCTGTCTAACGATCTCTTCATCGGCAAACCAGGCGGCGGCGCGACAGATCAATACGTGCTCGAGACGCGAGGCGGTGGTGGACAGGTCCCATCAGGCACTTCGACCAATGTGGGACACACTGCACTGTTGGTAGTCAAAGCCCAATTTCTGTCGGGGAACGACACCTTCACGTTGTATACAAACCCGACGCCCAGTCACCCTGAACCCGCCAGCGGTGCTGAGAAATCAGACCTCAATTTGGGAACCGTATCTGAGATAGGCATCTATTCGTCCGGCGCCTTTACCGCCGATGAAATCCGGATAGGGACGACCTACGAAGACGTCGTGCCGAAACGATGAGTTCACGAGAGGTTGATCATTGGAACGACTCGCTTCAATAGGAGGAGGCAGTAATGAATAAGGTAGCGACACTGATTCTGTTGGCCTGCGGCGTGATTCTGGCTGGCACGACCTACGCGATTGCGCAGGGAAACTCGCCCGGCCTCGCCCAAGTCGTGGTGTTGGACGAATGCGATCCGGATTCGTTCAACACGGTGCTGGGCGAAAGCGGTACCGGCTTTTGCCACAACGTAGCTTTAAGTACCTTTGGTTACGCGACTACACTGAGCGATCTGCTCAACGGCGCTGAGAACGGGACCCCGGACCCGGGCTGGGACTTCGAACCCGACAAGTTGACGATCAAGCAGGGGACGATTGTCTCCGTGGTTGACCAGGGCGGTGAGCCGCACACCTTTACCGAGGTGAACCAGTTCGGCAATGGATTCCTGGCGCCGCTTAACCCCGGCAGCGCAACCAGCGTTATCCCCGAGTGCAGCGGCGGCTTCAAAAACCTCGCCGTGGCCAGGACGCGAGTTGTTCAAGGCAGCCATCTGGACATCACCGGTCTGTCGAAAGGAAAGCATCTGTTCCAATGCTGCATCCATCCCTGGATGCGCATGGAAATTGACGTGAAGTAATTTCGCGGCGGCTGACCGCGAGCGCACAACTGCTCGCGGTCGCCTGGTGCCGGTAGTCGAGGATGCCAATGGGATCTCCCGTCAAATATGCCCGTAGCGGCGACGTTCACATCGCTTATCGCATTTTCGGCGACGGTCCGCGGGACATCGTACTGATTCCCGGAACGCTTTCGCATGTCGAGCTTCTGTGGGAAGTGCCGACCAACGAGTATCTCCTGAAACGGCTCACGTCTTTCGCGCGGGTTATCGTCTTCGACAAGCGCGGCCAAGGTCTTTCCGACCGGGTTGCCGAGCAAACCATCGAAGAGCGAATCGGCGACGTGCGCGCCGTGATGGACGCGGCGGGCTCTCAACGCGCGACTATCTACGGATGGTCCGAAGGCGGTCCGATGTCGCTCATGTTCGCGGCCACCTTTCCCGAGCGGACCTCGGCGCTAGTCTTGTACGGCACCTACGCCAGCATGCGGGGCGAAAGTTTCAGCCTCAGCCCCAAACAACTCGATCGATGGCTGAACACCGTCGAAAAGCGTTGGGGTGAAGGTCTTTTGGTTGAACTTAATGCCCCCAGCCGCGCCAAGGACCAGGCGGTTGTCCAATGGTTCGGGCGTATCGAGCGCGCCGGTGCGAGTCCCGGGTCGATCATCGCGCTGCTGCGAGCCAACTATGAAATCGACGTCTGCCATGTGCTGCCTTCGCTTGCGGTGCCGACCTTGATCCTGCATCGCGCCGGCGACGCGCTCGTTCCGGTCGCCGCCGGACGCCATCTCGCCGAACATATCCCAGGCGCCA
Source organism: Binatus sp. (SeqCode) (assembly GCA_050736675.1). Lineage (GTDB taxonomy): Bacteria > Desulfobacterota > Binatia > Binatales > Binataceae > Binatus. The sequence continues at coordinate 10,273 of JBOHWI010000278.1, read as the reverse complement.
GGTACGCGGAGCTTCCCGGCACCGATCACCTCGTGCTCGATCAAGAGACTCAGGATCTCATCGCCGACGAGATCGAAGTATTCATCACCGGAACCAGCCACCGGCCCGAGCCGGATCGAGTCCTCGCCACCGTGATGTTTATCGACATCGTGCAGTCCACCCAGCACGCTGCGGCAATTGGCGACGAGCGATGGCGCGATCTGCTCAAGAAATATTACGAGGTAGTTGGCAAAGACCTCGCCACTTTTCGCGGCCGCGAAGTCAGTACGTCCGGCGATGGCGTGCTCGCCACCTTCGACGGACCCGCGCGTGCAATCAGGTGTGCTTGCGCGATACGCGAAAAGCTGCTCGCGCTGGGACTGCAGGTGCGCACCGGCCTGCACACCGGCGAATGCGAGCTGATCGGCAGCGACGTAGGCGGTATCGCCGTCCACATCGCGTCGCGGGTAGAGAGTGCGGCCGGCCCCGACGAAGTGCTCGTATCCAGCACAGTCAAGGATCTGGTAGCGGGCTCCGGCCTTCAATTCGCCGATCGCGGCAAGCACACTTTGAAAGGCGTCCCCGACGAATGGCGCCTGTTCGCGGTCCAATAGCCGCCGGCCGAGCTATTTCAGCGGACCGATCCCGCCCACGCCCGTCCAGTAGAGCATAAAGTACAGAGCGCCGAGCGCGATCAGGAGTGAGAACGCCGCAATGTCCGCGCCCGTCACCGGGTACTCGATGAATGTCGTCGGTTCGTGGCTGAAGCCGAAGCCGCGCGCTTCCAGCGCCATCGCCATGTTGTTCGCCTTGCGCAGCGCGCCCATGAAAACCGGGATCACGACCGGCACGTAGCGCCGCACTCGCTCCAGCGGACCGCCCTGGTTGAAGTCGTAGCCGCGCAAGCGCTGCGCATCGACGATGGTCACCGCCGAGTCGATGAACAGTGGGACTAATCGGAATGAGAGTGAGATCGCGAAGCCGACGCGATACGGCACCCGCATCCGCTGCAGTCCGTACGTGAACTCTTCAATCTTGGTGGTCGAAAGAAACAGTACCGACGCCGCCAGCAGCTCGGCCAGTTTGATCCCACGACCAAAGCCAAACACCAGCGATAGCCGGCTGACGTGAAAGACCGGTATGTTCACGAGCACCGCACCCTGCCGGTAAAAAACCATCCACGCAATCGTGGTCGTGAAAACTAGGATCGCGAACAGCCATCGGAGCCGGTAGAAGTTCGGCCACGAATCGGTGAGCTGCGCGATCCACAGCATGAACACTCCAATCGGGATTAACAGCGCGATCGGATTGTCCACCCAGTACACCGACCAGAACATAACGAACAGCGCGAACACTTTGACCGTCGGATGCAACCGATGAACGAACGTGCCGCGATCTATGTATAGGTAAATCGGCATCAGGCGCCTTCTTTCACTTCCTTCACCCACGCGACGAATTCGTCGGTCGTCAGCGCCAGCGTGCCGAAGCGGCGGCTGAGCTCGGTGATTTCCGGCGCCCGGAACGACGACGAGCGCAGCAATTCGTCCTGGGTGAAGAACTCGCGCACGCTGCCGTCGAAAATCTTCGCGCCCTTGCGCATCAGCACGACTCGGCGCGCATACTCGGCGACCAGCCACGGCGTATGCGTGATAATCACGATCGCGATTCCGGCGCGGTTGAGGTCGCGCACCAGCGCCATCATGCGAAGCTGCTCGCGATGGTCCAGACCGGTGGTCGGCTCGTCGAGGATCAGCATCCGCGGCCGCAACACGAGCACGCTCGCCACTGCCAGGCGCTGGCGCTCGCCCTTGCTGACCAGGAACGGGTCGCTCTGGCGCTCGTTCTGAAGGCCGACCGCTTCGAGAGCCTCGTCGCATCGACGGTGAATCTCATCCGCCGCAAGGCCGAAGTTGCGTGGGCCGAACGCGACCTCGTCCTCGACGGTGGCGGCGAAAATCTGATGGTCCGGATTCTGGAAAACGTACGCGACTTCGCGCGCCATCTCCGCCGGACGCATCTGCGCGCGATCCTTGCCGTCAATCGTCACGCGGCCCGCCTCCGGCTGCAGCAGCCCGACGATATGCTTGGCCAAAGTGGTTTTGCCGGAACCGTTTTGCCCGACTATCGCTATGAACTCGCCGGCTTCGACCTTGAGATCGATCGAATCGAGCACGCGCGGCCCGCCCGCGTAACTGAAGCTCACATTCTCGATTCCAATAAACGCGGGAGCGTTCGATCCCGTGGCCTCGGGCGGAGAATGGGTGACGGGGGCGGCAACCTTTGCCACAAGACGCGGGTAGCTGCGGACGATCGCGTCGTAGGCCTGCTCGACGCTATTCGGCTGCACGTCGATTCCGAGCAGCTCGAACGCGTGGCCCAACCCGGGCGGACGCACCCCGCATTGCCGAAGTAATTCGGTGCGCGCGAACACTTCAGCCGGCGGACCATCCGCGGCGATCTCGCCCTCGCGCAGAACGACAACGCGATCGGCGGCGCGCAGTTCCTCGGACTCGTGCTCGATCACGATCAGGCTCAGGCCTTGCGCGCGAAGTTTGCGGATCAACTCGAAAACCTCCGCCCTGCCCTCGGGGTCGAGATCGGTAGTCGGCTCGTCCAGCACGATGACCGACGGCCGCAACGCCAGCACCGACGCGATCGCCAGCCGCTGCTTCTCGCCGCCCGACAAGGACATCGGATCGCGATGCTCAAAGCCGCGCAATCCGACGGCCTCGAGCGCGGGGATTATTCGGCGGTCCATCTCGGCGCGGTCCATGCCGACCTGTTCCATCGCGAACGCGACTTCGTGCGCGACGTTGGTCGAGAACAACTGCGCCTCGAAATCCTGGAAGACCATGCCGACCTTCGGCGCGACGTCGCAGACGCGAAGATGATCGAGCGGCTCGCCCGCTATACGAATCGCGCCGTTGAAATCGCCGTCCTCGAACTCCGGAATGATGCGATTGAGGCATTTCGCCAACGTGGATTTGCCGGCGCCCGACGCGCCCATCACGCCGATCATCTCGCCCGCCGCCTGTGCGAAGCTTATCCCCCGAAGCGCGGGCCGAGCCCCGCCGTGATACGTGAACGTCACGTCCTCGACCCAAACTGCATGCCGGTCGGTATTCACTGAAAAATTCACATCATGAACAGGCCCGCGAACGCCAACAGCAGAAACGGGCCGACGATTATCAAGACGGGTTTATCGTAAGGCGCCACGATCATCCACGCGGGTAAAAACTTCGGCGCCCAATATCCGGTAGAAAGCAAGTTCCCAAAAATCCACGCGCCGCCCTCGCCCGCTATCAGCAGCGCGAAGCCGGTCGCTCGAATTGGGACCGGCTTCAACTTCACTTCCGGCATCACGTCGGTGTAAAGCATCCGGCCTTTTTTTACGCGCGGATAGACCGCCGCCAGGATGAACGGCGAGAGCGCCAGCGCCGACACCATGTTGTTGAAGATGATAACGTTGCCGAGCATCGCGAACGGCCGGATGACGAGCACGTTGTCGGCCCATCCGACCAGGTCGGCGCAGAGCACGCTCGCGGCCAGGCATGCGATGACGTACTTGAAAATCACCAGCGGCGAGCGAAGAACGGGACTCTCGCCGCGTGCGATCAATTCCCAGACCTTGTACGGGATCCATCCATAGGCCAGGTTCGCGAAGAATCCGAAGATGTCGCCGGGCGACACTCCGCCGAAAAAATCGCCGATCATGTTGCCTATCGCGGAACCCCACGCAGCCGCCGGACCGAACAGGAACGAGCACACCACCGGAATCGCGTTGGCCGGGCGCAGCTCGGTGACACCGGGAATCAGCGGGACAACCTTGAACGGCACCAGCACCGCCGCGTAGAGCGCCGCGGAGATCGCACACAGCACGACCATCCGCGTGTTGCGCCACATCAGGCGAAGCTCGCTCATCGCGGCACGCGAGCCACGATGCGCCCGCGGCGCATGCCTGCTATACGAATAAAATGATCGACAGCCACGTTCATCTCGACGCTGACCAGTATCCCGACCCTTCCGCCGCGATCAAGCGGGCGGCTGACGCGGGCGTATCGGCGATGGTCGTGCCGGGGTTCGGGCCCGTATCGAATCGACGGGTAGTCGAGCTGGGGCGGAAGTATCCGGGCATCGTTTATCCGGCATTAGGATTCCATCCCGAACGCTTTGAACATAGCGAAGATGACGCGCGCGACGGGCTCGATACAATCGCGCGCGAATGCAACTCGATTTGCGCCGTCGGCGAAGTCGGGCTTCCGTGGTACGGCGAACGCGCGGCCGATCCGGCCGTGCAGGACGCGGCGAAGGCGATGCTCGCACGCTTTGCGCGTGCGGCGGTCACGCACGATCTGCCACTGATACTTCATGCACCGCACGCGCGCGCCACCGAAGCGCTCGCGATAATTCGCGCGGCCGGAGTCACCCGCGCGGTCTTTCACTGGCATAAATCCGACGAGCAGACGACGCGAGCGATCGTCAACGCACGCTACTTTATTTCGCTGTCGCCCGAAGTCGCCTACCGGCCGCGCGATCAGGATCTCGCACGGATGCTCCCGGCAAACCGAATGCTCGTCGAAACCGACGGACCTTGGCCATACGGCGGTCAGTTCGCGGGCCGGTTGACCGAACCCGCCATGATCAAGGAAGCGGTCGCGGCGATTGCGCATTTGCGATGTACCACGTTCGACGAGATCGCCGCGGCGACCGCAGCGAACGCACGAGCGCTATTTCGAATTGGAGAGTAAAATTAAAGGCAGACGCGGCGGCTTGGGGCGATCGTTGAGGTTCACAAGGCGCGCTGATAACACGTTGAACACATGGCAAATATTTGCGGAGTAATATGAGCGACCAAAAAGATCGTCTGGGTGACAAACTCCACCAGGTTGAATCTGCTCGCGAGGATCAGTGGGCCCATCAACGTGACGAAAAAATATTGGAGAAATTGCGGCGCAAGTACGTCAAGCCAATCGCTTGTCCGCAATGCGGACAAAACCTCGAGGCTCGGGTAGCGATCGGCGCAGGTGGAATGGCCTGTCCAAGCCGGCATGGCGCGTGGGCGGATCAGGAAACGCTCCTGCAGCTTCGAGCGCGACTGGAAAATGCGGCGGCGATTCAGCACAAGTCCCTGGGCGAAAAGGTTTTCGGAGAGATCGTGGAAGAAATGCGCCACAAACATCCCAAGGAGATCGATTGCCCCGATTGCGGTTCCCGGCTCGCCGCCCGGGCGGCGATCGCTGCGGGCTCGGCCGGACTCGCCGGGATGGCCTGTCCCAAGGGCCACGGCGCGTGGATCGATCAAGACATGCTCGCGGAAATTCGCAGACGCCTGGACGGTGCCGCAAGCGACCCCCGCTAGGCGGTCTTTTTGGATTTCGGTCCATGCCGATCTACGAATATCGATGCGACAAGTGCCGGCGGATCACCAGCGTCTTAACCACGCGCATTACTGAAAAAGTCGACGCGGTATGCGCGCATTGCGGCGGAAGAAAAATGAACCGCCTGATGTCGCGGTTCGCGATGCCGCGCAGCGAGGAAGCGCGGATGGAATCGCTCGCCGATCCGTCCAAGCTGGGCGACATCGACGAGAACGACCCGAAAAGCGTCGCGCGGATGATGAAACGGATGGGCAAAGAAATGGGCGACGAGTTCGGCGGCTCGGAATTCGACGAAGCGGTCGAGGAAATCGAGCGCAGCGGTGACTTGGGCGTCGGAGGCTCGGACGAGGATGATGTTTAGCGCACGACTTTTGCAGTTTAATCCGCTTCGAGCATGACGATCGCCGCCGCGGCCATCCCTTCGCCGCGTCCGAGCGCGCCGATTCCTTCGGGACTCGACGCTTTCACGTTGACCCGCGATCGATCCCCCGCAACACCCACTGCGGCGGCAAGCCGCTCGCGCATCGCATCCAGATACTGCGCCAGCTTCGGCCGCTCGGCGAAGATCGTCAGGTCGGCGTTGCCCAGCCGCCATCCTTGATCGCTCGCGAGCTTCCAGACACTCGCGAGCAGCGCGATCGAGTCGGCATCCTTATATTGCGGATCGCTATCCGAGAAATGCCGGCCGAGGTCGCCCGCGCCGATTGCGCCGAGGATCGCGTTGGCCAGCGCATGCGCCGCGACGTCGGCGTCGGAGTGACCGCGGAGTCCCTTGTCGTGCTTGATTTCGACACCGCCCAGTACGAGCCGGCGCCCTGCTTCGAGCGAATGGAAATCGAAGCCGTTGCCTATGCGATAACGCGTCGCCATAGCGCTAACCCTCGCGCGAGATACGTCCGGCGGGCGCATCATCTGCACTGCTCCCGACTGCGTTGACAATTGCTATTTCAGCCGCCAAGCTTTTCTCATCGCCCGTCAGGAGGATCGCCCGCGATGCCCGCATTTGCCAAGAGCCCGAAATTCATCATCGGCACAATCGTGGTCCTGTGGGTGGCGTACGTCATTTACGCAAACTTTCAGCTCGAGATGGTCACGTTCTACCTGCTGCCCTTCAACATCCTGAAACTCCAGCTCAGGCTCTCGGCAGTGATAATCGGCGCCGCAATTTTCGGGGCCCTCGCCACAATCGTGATTCAATGGCTATGGCGGCGGCCCTCGAACAGTTCGTCTTCCGCGACCGCGTCGCCTTCCAGCCCCAAGAGCAGCACTGTCGCCTGAGCGCCAGCCTTCAACAGCGTTTCAGTTGATCGGCCGATCAGCAGCCCGTCGGCGCGCGAGAGCGAACTCAAAATCCCCGAGCCTTGGCTGCCGGTCGGCGTGGCCAGATAGCCGTCGGCATCGCGCTCGAGCTTGACCCGCACGAACTCGGTCAGGTCCCTGGAAGTCTTGATATCGACGGCGCATCGCGCCCGCACCCGCGGCAGACCGACCCGCCGCCTCCCGCTCAGCTTGAGGAGCGTGGGGCGCGCGTAAAGATAGAAGCAGACGAGCGTCGAGACCGGATTACCCGGCAGCCCGAAAATCGGCCGGTAGCCGACGGTGCCGAACTTGAGCGGACGCCCGGGCTTTTGCGCGACGCCGTGAAACAGCCGGCGCATCCCGAGTTCGTCGAGCGCGCCTTTGACGTGATCGAACTGGCCCACCGAGACGCCGCCTGTCGATAGCACGGCGTCGAAAGTCATCGCCTCCGCCAGGCGCTCGCGAATCTCGCGCGCGTCGTCGCGCGCCACTTTCAGGATGACCGCCTCGGCACCCGCTTCGCGCACCGCGCCGGCAAGCGCGTAGGCGTTGGAGTTGACGATCTGCGCGCCGGTGGGTCGCTGATCGACGTCCACCAGTTCGTCGCCGGTGGCTACAATCGCGACGCGCGGCCGTCGAATGACCTCGACCATCGCGCGATTCACCGACGCCAGCATCCCAAGGTCGGCCGGCGTGAGCATCTTGCCCGCGGACATCACGAGCTCGCCGGCTCGCAAATCCTCGCCCCGCGGACGCACGAAGGCGCCCCGTTCCGCCGACGCGAGAAACTCAACGACATCGCCTGTGCCACGCGTTCTTTCGACCGGGACGATCGCGTCGGCACCCTCCGCAAGCGGCGCCCCGGTCATCGTGCGAACTGTCTGACCCGCGCCGACGCGGCGCGTCGGCATCTGGCCCGCGCCCACCGTCTCGACGACGTTCAACTTGATCGGGCTCGCCTCCGACGCCAGGGCGACGGCGGCGGCGCGCACTGCATAACCGTCCATCGCGGAATTGTCGAAGCCCGGGATGTCGCGCGGCGACGCGATCTGCTCGGCGAGCACGCGGCCCAGCGCATTCAGGATAGGAATTCGCTCGACGCCGAGCGGAGCGACGTTCTCGAGGACGATTTGCAGAGCTTGGTCGGCGCTGATCACGAAAAAAGGATACGCGGCTTTCGCTCAGGAATGAACGATCCGATGTATCTCAGTGACCGCGCTAGCGCCGCGTTGTGTCAGCCTGACGACGGGAGCGTTAGCGACCTGAGGAAGGTTCTCGGACAGGTTCGCGCCACGCGAAACCGGTACCGGTTTCTGAAATCGCGCGCCGCGCGCGTTCCACTAGAACTCGACGTGCTCGGCGCTGGCGTGCGTATCCGACGAAGCCACCGGAACGCGCACGCTGTACGAGTGCTCATACGGCGGAACCACATCGCGCAACAAAGCCGGATTCAGCTCGTGCAGCCGCTCCAGCGTCGTCCCATGATTGAGCGCCACTCGACTCAGCGGAGTGCCGCCGCTCACCGGCAGCATCCGATAGACCGGCGGCTCGTCGAGCTTGATTGTCTTAATTCCGTAGCTCTCCGCATGATGCGCGATATACGCCACCGCCATGAAGCGTCCCAGCAACCCGCGCGTCCACCGCGGCAACCGATTGCCGAATTTCTCCATGTTGGGACCGCGCAGCGACCAATAACGACTGATTGCGCGGTCGCCGTTGTTCCAGGCAACTAGCGTCATCGGCCAATCGTCGCCGGCTTCGTCGTGCAAGGTAGCCAGGTACTCCGCCGCGGCCTTGGTGGATTTCACCGGGTCGCGGCGCTCGTCGAGGTATTTGTCAATGTGGAGGCCGAAGCGCTTGGCGGTTTCGCTGGTGAACTGCCACGGACCCTTGCCGCGCTTGGAAAATTCGCTCTCAGCGAACGCCAGGTACACCAGGTCGTCCGGCAGGCCATAGCTTCGCAGCACCCGGACCATGTCGGGCAAATAGGGATGACTGCGGTCAAACGTATCCTGAAGCTGGTCGGGAGAACTCATGAAATCCGACACGTACCGCCGAACCGCCCGATTGAGCAGAATCGGGAAAGGGGGAACCGGCTCAGGCAGCGGCAGCACATACGGCGACGGTATCGGCTGGGCACCGGCTTCCGCGGGAGTCTCGAGCTCGAAGCCACTGCTTTGCCCAATCAGACTGGGAGCGGCCTCAGCCATCCCCGCGGGAGCTTCTGGGCCGTCAAAGTCCGCTGCAAATGCACGAGTGGACGCCCATCCGGCGACAATCAGGGTCGCCATCAGCGCAACAAACACTCGATAGATAGTCTTAGTCGTCCGCATTCTCCCCCGAGAAGTTGACCTCAACCGTACCGACCGATACGAGCGGGATCAACCCATCGGCGGTGGATAATCTATTAAAAAGTCTAATGCCGCAAAACCGCTTTCTTAATTATTGCTTGTAAATGCTGAGGAATTTTAACCGAGACTGGCGGCATATTCGCCACGTCAACGTTTAGCCGCACTCGATTCATTGTGTTACGTTGATGGCGGCTGCGGCCCAATATCGCCGCTGACCGACTACAAATTTGAATCTCTGGCACGACATCATCGACAGCCTGACCGATGCGATCATCGTGCTTTCGCCCGCGATGGAGCCCCAAGTGGTCAACCCGGCCGCCGAGACGATGCTCGGGGTTTCTCAAGTCAGCGCCGCGACGATGGCCGACCTCGTGCGCCAGAACGACTGGTTGGGGCGCATGGTGGGCGCATGCCTCGAGAGCGGTCAGGATCTTGGCGACATGGAGACGGTTCTAACCGCCGGGCCGCGGGAGCTGGTGGTTCGGGTCGAGGTGTCACCCCTGCTCGGCGCAGAGGGGAGCCCGAGCGGCGTCATAATCCTGCTTCACGATCTGTCTCACGAAAAAGGCGCGGCCGAGGCTGCCACCACCGGCGACCTTAACCTGCGGCTATCGCCGGCCGGCCTCGCGCACGAGGTCAAGAATCCGCTGACCGGCATCAAGGGTGCCGCCGAGCTGATGGCCGGGATGTTCCCCGATGACGCGCGCGCGCTGCAGTACTGCGGCGTCATTCTCGACGGCGTCAATCGGATCGCCTCGCTGGTCGAGCAGGTGCTGATGGTCAGCGGGCCCCAGCGGCTGGCGCGGGAGCCGGTCAACATTCATATGGTGCTGCACGAGGCGATGCGGATGGCGGGGCTGTTCCCGCAACCGCCCGAGGGCATCGTGGTGCTCCAGGATTTCGATCCCAGCCTGCCCGACGTGGTGGGAGATGCGGGCGCATTGGAACGCACGTTCCTCAATCTGATCAAGAACGCGGCGGAAGCGATCGGCGAGTCGGGTACGATTCGGCTGCATACGCGAATCGAGCGCGAGTTCCGCATGACGGCCGAGGGACGTCGCCGCCAATTCCTGCGCGTCGAGGTCAGCGACAGCGGCGTCGGCATCCCCGAGGATCAACTGGCGCAACTGTTCACGCCATTCTTCACCACCAAGCCGGCCGGTACCGGCCTCGGCCTCGTGCTATGTCAGCGAATCATCGCGCTGCACGGCGGCCGCCTATGGGCGAATCGCGGCGGCGTCGATCGAGTCAAGGGCACGCCTGCTC
>JBOHWI010000277.1:0-4603 GCA_050736675.1 Binatus sp. (SeqCode) | reverse complement strand
GTTGGTATCCGAGCAGGATTGGGTGGGCGAATTGATTCGAAAGAGGAACGCCGCTGAACACCCAGGCGAGAGATCCGGGACGCTCAAAATCGAAAATTTCAAAGTCACGAAGGAGGGCTACCTAATTCCGCCAACTTGGCGGAGAGACGAGTCGCCAGCGACAGATGTATTTCAAGATCTCGAAACCTACCTCGACAATTTACTGACATTGGCGGAGGAGGTGTTGGTGTGGTGCATCTTCCATAGGACTGAGTCGGACATCCAGGTTTTCGAAATTCCCGAGAAGGATAGAAATCCGACGTGTCCGATTCGACTCAGATTACAGGCGCAGATTCAGATGCCCGCCCAAGGTGCGAAAGGCTCATAGTGCGAGATACGCGGCGGTCTCGGCCCTCGGTATCAGGAAGAACGTCTATGGTCTCGATTTCCTTTGGTGACCCAGCTATCGCGGCTGCGCTCGAACGCGGCGAGACGTTGCCCGCACGATGGTACGTCGAACCCGAAGTGTTCGCGGCGGAGAAGGAGCGCATCTTCCATCGCACGTGGCAATACGTCGGGCATACCGGACAGGTGTCGAGCGTCGGCGATTTTTTCACGACGCATCTCGGCGACCTGCCGGTCGCGATCGTGCGCGAGACCGGCGGCGCGATTCGCGCGTTTGCCAACGTATGCCGTCATCGCGGCAGCGAGGTTGTCCTCGAGTGCGCCGGCAATCGCAAGACGCTCCAGTGCCACTACCACGGCTGGACCTACAACCTCGACGGCACGCTCCGCACCGCGCCGCGCGAGAATGAGCAGCGCGCGTTTGCGAAAGAAACTCTCTCGCTCGCGCCGTTCGCGGTCGAGACGTGGGGGCCGCTGATTTTCGTCAACCCTGCCCCAAACGCTATAATGTTGCGCGCCATGATCGGCGAACTGCCGGCCACCTTCGAGCGCGCGGGGATCGATCTCGCGCAAATGCGGATGCTTCGGCGCGACAGTTACGAAATTGCATCGAACTGGAAGATCGTCGTCGAGAATTTCAACGAATGCTACCACTGCCCGATCGCGCATCCGAAGTTCTCGCAGGTGATCGACACCGACAGCTATCGCGCCGACACCGGCCACGAATACTACTCGACCTACTACGGCCCACTCCTGAAATCGCCCGGCCGCGGCGTGATCTACGCAACGCTATGGCCCAACGTGATGTTCTCGCTGTCGGGCAATCCGCCGAGCATGCAGGCGATTTCCGCCATCCCGATCGACGCGGACCATTCGCGGCAGGTCGTTGACTACTATTTCGCAGAACACCTGAGCGATGCCCAGATGCGCGAGTACGTCGAGTTCAGCGACCTCGTGTCGCGCGAGGATGTCGTGCTGTGCGAATCGGTGCAGCGCGGGCTGCGCTCGGGCGCCGTCGAGCACGGCCACCTGATGCTGTCGCGCGAGCGCGGCATCCAGCACTTCCAGCAGCTCGTGTACCGATTCCTGAGCGCCTAGCGGGACAGAATACGGGCGTAGCCGTTAGGCAGATGCCAAACTCAAGGCGAGACCGGCGAAGGAGTCGCCTTGGCTGGAAGATCCTCGTCGAGGAACGGAACCACGAGCTGGGCGATCTCTTCACTCTCGCCATCGCCCGGCATCGGTATGTGGTCCACGCCTTCGATGATGACGAAACGGGCGCTGGGAATCGCCTCGGCTACTCTTTTGCCGTCTGCGATGGGACTAATCTGATCGCCGCGCACTTGAATTATCAGCGTCGGAACGCGAACTTGTGCGGCGAAAGGTTTTACATCGACATGTCGGTTTGACTTGGCGAATGCCGCCAAATCTTCGGGTGTCGCCGACTCTCCAACCAACTCAGCGAAGAAGCGCTTTTGCACTTCGTTTGCGGTCGGTATTTCAAAAGCGGCAAACAACTCACGAACCGCTGCGTCGCTCCAGCCATTTTCGACCAGCGTTCTGGCTGCTTCTACGATTTTTCGCCGCTCTGGAGTGAGATCCGGATTGGGCCTCGAGTCGACATCGCCGGCGTATAGGACAAGGCGAGTGACACGGTCGGGGTGCTGTGCTACGTATGCAATCGCGACTTCGCACCCGCTCGAGATTCCAAATAAAGCGAATCGATCGAGCTTCGACTCATCTACTACTGCGTCCAGATCGCGTAGGCGCGCTTCTACCGAATAGTCTTTTAGGCCACGGTCGGACATACCGAAACCGCGACCGTCATATTCGATAACCGAGTGGCGAGCCACGAGAGGTTTGAGGAACGCCGAATTGTAGGTCGGACTCAAAAGGCCAAGCTTCAGATGCGTGAGCAAGCCGACCGCGATCACCACCGGCGGTCCCTTGCCGGACGTGCCGTACGCAATCCGAACTCCGTCTCGGGTCGTGGTGTAGGCAATCTTTTGCTTGACCTCCGGAGGAAGCAGACGGGGAACATAGATTCTTGCCAGCGTTTCGATCTCCGTGTGAGAGACGGCATAGCCAAAGATCACCAAGAACGTCATGACGAGCGCTACAGCCAGCCGGCGGCGGATTTTGCGGCGTCGGGCCGCAATAGTCTCCGGATCTAATTGGACGGCACCGCCCGGTGGAGCGATCGCGTAAACATTGATTGGCCGGGTTACGTTCTTGAGTGTTTTTTCGCCCAGGAATTTCGCCGGCAGCTCGGGCTTGTTTCGGATGTCCTCGTAGACACGCTCCGAGATGCAGATGCCGCCGAGAGGAGCCAACGCGTGAATCCGCGACGCGACGTTGACGCCATCGCCGAGCACCGTGTTGTTGGTGAACACCACGTCGCCGACGTGAATTCCGATGCGGAGTTTCACTTCAGGATCATCAGTGAGACCCGCCTGCACCTCGCGCGCACAGTTCACCGCGTCGACGGCGCTGTGAAAGCTCGAGAGCGTACCGTCACCGATTTCGCCGAGCATGCGGCCGTGGAACTTCGGCAGCAGGGTCCGCAACAACTCGCGATGTGAGTCCAGCGCGCGCATCGCCGCGCGTTCGTCGCGGCCCATGATCGCGGTATAGCCGGCGATGTCGCTGAACATGATCGCGGCTAGCTCACGCGTCGAATTTTCCGCCTGTATGTCGGACGACTTCGCCATCGAGGCCCTCGCTCGATCGACCGCGAGTCAACGCAATGGCGGGATACTACTCCGCGGCCACCGCACGGCAAAGTCCGCTCGGCCCTGGTTGGGCGAATGCGCGCGTCAGGTATTCAATTAATCGCGCAGCACGCATCGTTTCCCAGGCGCACTGCCGCCGACTGTTACGCGCCGAATTGCTTGCGGACGGCGGCGAAGGCCTGTTCGGTGACGTTCAAGGTCTGCTCGATGTCGCGATCGGTGTGCGCGGCCGAGATGAACCAGTTGTGGCGCGGCGCGAAGTACACTCCGGCGCGCGAGCATGCGCCCGCGAAAACCTTGGCGCGATCGAAGTGGCCGGCGTCGGCCTTGAACGTCATGTAGGGCAGCGCCGGCGGGCCGGAGTACGTCACCTCGATTCCGGCGCTGCGCGCCTGCGCGAGCAGACCCGTGCGCAGCTTCTCGCCGCTCGCGCGCATCCGCTCTATTGCGCCGCTCGCCTGCAGCTCCTTGAGATTCGCCAGGCTCGCCGCCATCGGCACGGCGCTGGTGAAGTACGATCCCGTGAAGAAAACTTCCTGCGCTGCCTGCTTCAGACTGTCGCGCCCGAGGCACGCGGCGAGAGGATAGCCGTTGGCGATAGCCTTGCAGTAAGTCGAGAGGTCGGGGCGCACGCCGAACAACTCGCCGGAGCCGCCTAGGTGCAGGCGGAAGCCGGCGCGAACGTCGTCGAGGATCAGGACCATGCCGTTGTCGTCGCAAATCTTGCGCACGCCCGACAGAAATCCTTCGACCGGCAATTCCGAGTCGTGGCCAGCATCGTGCTTGAACGGCGAAATGATCACGCCTGCAATCTTGCCGCTGTTTTCCTCGACCGCGCGGCGGAGGCTTTCGAGATCGTTGTATCGAAAATAAACGACGTTCGCGCGGTCTTCCGGCGTGACTCCGCCGGGCAGCGGCGTGCACCACGCATGAGTGCCGTGATAGGCACCCGAGCACATCGCGATCTTCGACCGCCCGGTCGCGTGACGCGCGACTTCAGTCGCCCAAGTGCAAACGTCGGACCCGTTTTTCGCGAACACCGTCCAGTCGGCGAACGGCGTGATCGACACCAGATGCTCCGCCAGATCGACCCACACCGGTCCCGGCGCGTTGAAGCAGTTGCCAAGATCCATCTGCCGGCGAGCGGCCTCCTCGACCTTGGGATGCCGATGGCCGAGCACGATTGGGCCGTATGAGCACATGAAGTCGATGTACTCGTTGCCGTCGACGTCCCAGATGTGCGAGCCCTCGCCGCGGGCGAAAAACGACGGGTAGGCGCCCTTGGTCAGCACCAGCGGCGTTTGATGTCCGTAGATACCGCCGGGAACAACTTTTTTGGCGCGCTCCATCAGCGCGTCGCTCTTTTCAAAAGTGTTGGGTTTCACGGCGACTCCTGTGCGGCGATTTTCGCGCGGGCGCAAGCTGCGGTCCGCGCTTGTCGCGCATCGGAAGCGAGAATCCTATTTTGGATGCGCGAGCGTCAAGAC
>JBOHWI010000276.1:0-4490 GCA_050736675.1 Binatus sp. (SeqCode) | reverse complement strand
TCCTTGGTCAACAGGCCGAACGGCAGATAGGCCACGATATTGGTTATGGTTGCGTAGAGGATCGCGCGCGCAAGTTTGGTCGGCCCGAGCCACGCCGAGATAATCCGCGGATGCCCCGCGTCGAGGTCACGCTTGATCGCGTCGCCCGCCACCACCGGATCGTCGATCAGCAGGCCCAGCGCGATGATCACCGACGCGATCGAAACCTGCTGGATGTCCCAGCCGACGATATCCATGAAGCCGAACGTCATCAGCAGCGTGATCGGAATCGACACCGCCATCAGCAGCGCGGAACGCCACTCCCAGAAGCCGACCAGCGCCGTCACCACGACCAGCACGATCGCTTCTTCGAGCGCGTGGTTGAGCAGCGCGAGGTTCTCGTCAACCTGCCGCGGCTGATCCGAAGTGCGCGCCATGATCACGTCTGACGGCAACTGCTGGCGCAGCAGCGCGAGTTGGTGGTCGACGTTCTCGCCGAATAGATGGATCTGCTCGCCGGAGCGCATTTGCACCGCGAGCGTGATCGCGCGGTGCGTCTGCCAGGCGCCCGCCGCGTCGGGCACCGTATAGGTGTTCAGGTAGCGCGCGGGATCCTGGTAGCCGCGCGTGATCGTCACAACGTCGCGCAGGTAGAGCGGCGTGCCGGTTGACGATTTGCCGACGATCACGTTGCCGATGTCCTTCTCGCTCCTGAACTCGCCCGACGGCAGCACGATCAGGTTGCGGCCGTTGGTTTCGATCGATCCCCCCGGCGCGACAATGTTCCTCGCGGCCAGCACCTTCGAGATGTCGCTGGGCGTGATGCCGTAGGCGGCGAGCCTGGTCTGCGAGTATTCGAGATTGATCCACTGCGGCAGGTCGCCCGAGATAAGAATTTTCGACACCTGCGGCACGCCGGTCAGCCCGCGCTTGAGAAGGTCAGTGAAGTCGTCGAGTTCGCGGAAGCTGTACTTGTCTCCCGCTACGGTTTCGAGCCGCGCCTGGGTATCGACGGAATTGCGGATGACGACAGGCTGCCAGATGTCCGGATCAAACGACGCCGAACCGTACTTCTCCTCGACGCATGCCATGAACGCCGCATGCAGGACGTCGTCCGATTCGCTCGCGCCGTCCAGCCCCACGAACCCCTTGCCGACGATCGGCTTTATGTCGCTGAGCGCGCCGGCCTTTTGCAGGCAGGGCCCGAGGATGTCGCGCATATTTGTGGCGATTCCGTTGGTGTCGAGCGCAAGCGGAAACGCGACGACGATTGTGGCTCGCTTGTTCGCCTTGGCGGTGCCGCTGCGCGCCGCTTCAATCGACCCCGCGATCTCCTTGGCGCGCAGCGAGAGCGCGACTTCGCTCTCCTTCGGACTCGCCACCGTCAGCATCAGCGCCGCCGTATCGCCAAACCCGCTGAAGAACTGGATCGGTCCGGCGCCCCGCGGCAGATCCGTGATGCTCCGCAGCTTAACGTCCATCTCGTTGAAGATGGGCTTGGTGTCCTTGACGTTGTAATCGACCTGCACATTGACGACCGAGATTCCGTCGAGGGTGAGCGATTTGATCGAGTACTCCTCGGCCGACGGCGCGCGCACCTCGGAGACCTCGGCCAGCTTCTCCTCGATCTTGCGCGTGACAAGCTGCTCGACGCGGTCAGCACTGACGCCCGGCCATGGGCACACGACCTGCGCTTCCTTGACCGGGATGTCGGGATCTTTCCGCTTGGGCATCTTGTCGTAGCCGTAGATGCCCCACGCGATCACGAGCAGCAGCGCGACCCACGAGATCTGCCGATTCTCGGTGAAGAAGCGCGCCGTGTTGTGAGTCGTCGCGATTATTTCAGCGTCGGGCCGGTGGGCCATTGCAATTGCGCCTAGGGAACGATGTTGATAGCGGCGCCGTTGAAGACGACATCCGCGCCCCTGACTATCACCTGTGCATCCGGGTTCAGCCCCGACTCGACCGACACCTGGTCGCCGACCACCGGTCCTATCTTGATCTTCTTAAGCTGCGCGACCAGCTTGCCGTGGCCGTCGTTTTCCGCGACGTAAACCGCATAGCCTTTGGGATCGTCGGGCGGCCGTACTATCGCCCGCGTCGGCACGACCAGGACGCTCGTCGCTTGCGCGGCGACCGGCAGATGGAGCGCAGCGATCATGCCGATCCGCAGGCGCGCGTCAGAGTTTGGAATCGTAGCTTCGATGTCGAATACACGGGTGTTGGGATCGGCGACGGCAGCGACTTTGGAAATCGTGCCTTTGAACGTCTGTCCGGGGAACGCGTCAACGGTCGCCGAAATCTCCGCGCCGGGCTTCAACTCTCCGACTATCGCGCCCGGCACGCCGAACACGACTTTGACCTTGCCGGTGTCGCCGATCTGAAACCCGATTGTGTTGGGCGATACCAGCGTGCCGACCTCGATCTTGCGGTCGAGCACCAGCGCGCTCATCGGCGATTTGAGTTTGCAGTCGTCGAGATCTACCTGCGCCTGCTGCACCGCAGCCTGCGAGGAGCCGACCGATGCCTGCGCCGACTCGTACTGCTGTTTGGAGGCGTCATAGTCCGCCTTCGCCACGACGCGCTGCTCCAGCAGATGGGTGTAGCGGTTGAAATCCGCCTTTGCCTTGGCCAGGGTGGCGCGCGAGTTTTGCAAATCGGACTGGGCTTTCGTCAGGCTGTGGCGGTAGGTGTCGTCCTTCACGACCGCGAGCACCACACCTGCCGTGACCCGATCGCCCGCCTGCACATTGCGCAACTTCCCGTCGGCCGCCTTCACCTGGAGGATCGATTGCACGTAGCCGTTGACCTTGAAGGCAACATCCACCTGCGTTTCCGCGATAATGTTTGCCGAATAGGCGCCGCCAGCTTCTCCACTGACCGTCGCGACGGTCTGCACGGTAACGGGAACAGAACCTGGCGCTCCCGCCTCTTTGCGACCGCATCCAATGATCGCCGCACAACCAACGATCAGCCCAACGCCAAGCAGTCGCACCAGCCTTTTTGCCATGATGCCAGACAATATATATGTGCGCAGGATTTCGCCAATCACACGCGGCTGCAGAAGAACCCGTACCAGAGGCGATCGCCAAAGCCCGATCGGATCGAATACTTCGACGGGCCGGCAATCAGCGCCTCAGCGTCAACTCATCCGCGGAGCAGGCGAGTGATCAGAAAAATCGCGAGCATGCCAATCATGGTGGCGATTCCAACCAAAGGAGAGTCGTGCTCTTGAGCCTCCGGCAGAAGATCCGAGGCGCCGATATACAGAAAAGAACCTGCGAAGAATGCCAGCAGCCACGGAAGGAGGCCCCTCAAATCAAACATCAGCGTGGTAGCCGCGCCGAGAACCGGCGTCATCATGTCGATGATCAGCCAGAAGATGGCGCGTTTGGGCGAATTTCCATGCGCAAGTACGACGGTCACGGTATTCAGCCCGTCGCTGAAATCATGCGCGATTATGCCGAATGCAATTAGGAGCCCGACGGCAACGCTTGCCTGAAAGCCGACGCCGATTGCAACGCCGTCGAGAAAACTGTGAAAGGCCAGGCCGGCCGCGGACATCGCGCCAAGTTCGGGCTCATGAGCGCCCACCAGGTGAGGATGTTCGCGGGCGCGATGCATGGCCGTGTAGCGTTCAAGTCCGAAAAAGGCAAGGAACCCGAGCGCAGTGACCGGCATGTACGATGCGCCATGGTCGAACGCGAAGACTTCCGGCAGAATGTCGAATAGCGCCACCGCCAACACCGCGCCCGAACTGAAACCCAGCAGCAGATGAAGCCGGTCGCGCAAGCGGATGGCAGCCGTCCCGCCCAAGCCGGTGGAGATGAGCGTGACCAGAGCGAGAAGTATCGGCGCAAATCGCATGGGTGGAATCCCCAGAGTTGAATACCTAAGGTCAAAAAACCAGTGCCCGGGGGCCCGCTGCCGGGAACCAGATGCGAGCGTCGGGCGTTGCTAGTATGATGAACATGATGTCGCGAACGAAGTGGATATCTATCTCCTTGCTTACCCTTGTCGTTTTATTCGGTCTGACTCCGATCGACGCTTACGCGCAGGCCGGGGCCAACGACCGGGCGACCGCGGTTTTTTCGGGCGGTTGTTTCTGGGGCGTGGACGCCGTCTTCAAGCATGTGAAGGGCGTGTCCAAAGTCGTTTCCGGATACGCGGGAGGAGCGGCGGGCACCGCCAACTACGAAACCGTCAGCACGGGAACGACGAGACATGCCGAGTCGGTGCAGGTCACCTACGATCCCACGAAGGTCTCGTATGACGATCTGCTCAAGGTGTTCTTTTTTGTCGCCCATGACCCGACCGAGCTGAATCGGCAGGGGCCGGACTCAGGGACTCAATACAGGTCTTCGATCTTCTACGAAAACGACGCCCAGAAGAAAATGGCGGATGACTACATCGCGCGACTCGATCAGAAGCACTCATTCTCCAAGCCGATTGTAACCAAGGTAGTTCGACTCGATGGTTTCTATCCGGCCGAAGCCTACCATCAGAACTAC
>JBOHWI010000275.1:0-4829 GCA_050736675.1 Binatus sp. (SeqCode) | reverse complement strand
TCGGTCGAGCGGAAGCGGCCCTCGAACTCGCCGAAGAGGCCATGGCGATGCTCAACGATGGCATGGACTCTGGCGAGACCTTCAAGGTTGAAACCGCGCATGGGTACTGGCTCGCGGTTGCCGGGCGCCTTCCGCAGGCGCTCGAGGCATTCGATCACATCGTCCGGCTCACCGGCGGCGATCCGCAAGTGGGCCGCGAGTTGATCGGCTACAGCCCGTCGCTCTGGGCCGAGTTCATGGGGGCGTGGATGCTTGCACAGGCAGGCCGTTTCGACGAGTGCTGGCCACGTGCTGAACTCGCGATCCGGTTGGCGCGCAAGCACGGTGCGCAAGAGAACCTCGGATGGGCTCTCGGTGGGGTCAGCTCTTTCGCCTATCTCGCCCGCGGCACTTCCCGGATGCCCGTCACGGACCTTCGCCAGGTAGCGTTGGAGGCGGTGGAAATTGCCGAAGCGGTCGGAAGCCGGTTCGGGCAGATATTTGCGTCAAACCAACTCGCGACCGCCTATTTTGAGAGCGGCGACTACGGCGCCAGCGAAGAGCGCTTCACCGAGGCCTTGGCGCAGGCTCGTGAGGCGGGAACTGCGCTCGACTGGCAGAGCTTCTACTTGGCGGTGTTCGCCGACTCGTGTCTGGCTCGCGGCAATGTCGAGGCTGCTATAGTGAGGGCTCGCGAAGGGATCGAAGCCGCGGACGCGGGCGGTGCCTGGTTTCAAGCCGCGATAGCCCGCGCCGCGCTGATCGACGCTCTGGTCAGTGTGGGGGTGCCGGAACAAGAGGTCGCCCCGGTGATCGCCGCAGCGCGCGCGTTGGTGCGCCAAAGCGGCGGCAATTCACTACTGCCGCGGCTGCGCGAGGCGGAAGCACGGCTGGCCGGACGCAATGATCGCAAGGTTCTGGAGGCGGGCTTGCGCGAGGCCGAGGGCATGTACCGCGCGATGGGCGCAACGGATCCCGCAGCGCGGCTGGCAGACGAAATGGCTCGTTAGGTGAATCTCTCAGCGCGGCATCAATCAGTGGTGATGATGCTGGACGTGGTTGGGTTCGTGCGCGTCGCTCAGCGCCATCCCGATAGCTTCGATTTCTGATTGGCCGAAATCCTCGAGCACGAACGCCTCGACGCCGGCGTCGGTTTCGACTCGCTCGTAGAGGTCGCAACACCACCAGTCGGGACTCAATTGGCGCGTCCGAATCACGAAGACATTGCCACCGACTACTTCTACCCGTTCCATAAGAGCCACCTTCCTGAGTTGGAATGGCCACAGGCGCCGGGAGGATCGACATAAATTATTTAGCACAATCACGCTACAATTGCTAATGCTCGACAGGTAAAAGCTACCGAGATTGGCCGGGTTTCCGCGTCGAGGCGACCCATGCAGTCAGCGCGTCGGTGGTCGTCGGAAAGGCGAGGTCGTGCCATGGGACATCGTCGGGCACGAAGTAGCGGACTTCGATCGCTTCGTCGGAGAGCGACGGCGGTTCTATCCCGGGTGTGGCTAGATAAACGACCACTGTGAGCGCCGGACTCATCGCGTCGATGAACACTCCCAGCAGCGGGCCGAGCGCGACCCGCATGCCGACCTCCTCGAGCGTCTCTCGCACCGCGGCGTCAGCGGAGTTCTCACCGAAATCGACGTAACCTCCCGGGAACGTCCACTTGCCGACCGCAGGCTCTATCCCGCGGCGAAGCAACAGGACGCGGCCGGCATCGAGGACGAAGCATCCTGCGACCAGCTTGGGCCCGGGAAAGAGCACGAAGCCGCATCGCGTGCAGACTTTGCGCTCGACATTTTCCGGCATCAGCATGCGCGACGCCATCGCGGCGCCGCACAACGGACAGAATTTCACCTTGGCGGGATAGTCGCGTTGTACGCGATGGTTGGCGTGAACCGGGTCGTGCTTCTTCATGCAGTGAGACGGCGAACCAGCGCTTCAGCAATCAGAATAATCATTGCGGCCACCAGCAGATACGGATTCATCGAGACGCGGCGTTCCAGTGTGGCGCGTTCGGTCGAGACTTCCGCCGGCGACGGATTGAGACGCCCACCGGTCGCGGAGGCGAGCTTTTCGAGCAGGCCGTAATTGGGCTCGGGGCGCGGCAGTTCGGCGTTGACCGACGGGCTGACGGTGAACGCGAGCGGTGGAAACTTCTTGTCCCTGCCGGAAGGCGAGCGCACTTCGAAGTAATAGTTACCCGGCGCGGGAGCGTCGATCGATCCCGACAGCTCGCCCACAACTTCCTCGGTGAGCGCGGTTTCAGTGCGGGTCCCGTCGGGACGCGTCACTTGCACTGTGATCAGGCGTGCAGCATTGCCGGGCTCGGCGCTGTAGTCCGTGAGCTTGATGTTGATGCGCCCCGCGTTGTAGCCGAGTGCGACGTCGATCTTCGGCTCCGCCGGCATCTCCGGCGTCATCCACGCGAGCAGCCGATCCCACAACGGCGCAAAAATGTTCGCGCTGACCCACGTCCCCGACCATCGTCCGCTCGCGTCCGTCGTCACCGCCATCACCTTGCCGGCGCCGTACTTCCAACTCGCGATGACGGGTTCGCGCGTGCCGCTGCGATCGACGTACATGTCCATCGTGGCGCGCGGTTTGATCTCGGTAGAGACGTAGCCCTTGAGCGGCGGCATCTGCCGCGCCGCGAGGTCTTTCAGAACCGCGTCGGGGCTTTCGGTGCGCGGCGTAAATTCCTTTTCGACCATCGTGACTTCGCCGCCGTGCGCTTTGAAGTCCTCGACGAAAAGCTGCGGCAGATTGCTGGGACTGTCGGTCTGGTAGTAGGAACCGCCGCCGTACTTCGCGATCGCCTGCAGCAGATCGACGTTGGCTTCCCCGCCGACCGCGACCGTCGAGATCGTCGTGTTGGCGTCATGATGCATCCGCGAGACGAGGTCGTAGTACATCTCGGCGGTGCCGCCGGTCTCGCCGTCGGTCAGGATCACGAGGTGCTTGACCTGCGCGCCGCTGTTGCCGAGCGTGCGTTCGGCCTCGCGCAGCGCGGGAATCAGGAAGGTCTGGCCGTGCGCGGAGAGCCGATCGATCATCCGGTTGAAATACGGGCGGCTCTGCCCGACCGATTGCAGCGGGATGACGACGAACGGCTGCGAGTCAAATCCGATGACACCGATCAGGTCGTTGTCCTTGAGCGTTTTGGTAACCGTCTCGGCGGCCGCCTTGGCGTAGGTGAGTTTGTCGTTGCGGCCCATCGAGCCCGACTTGTCGATAATCAGAACGAGCGCGCGCTTCTTTTCCTTGTGCTGCGGCGGTTTCATCGTCACCGGCATCACTGCGGCGAGCGGACTGTCCGCATAACCGCCAAGGCCGAAGCTCGAATCGCCGCCGACCATCGCCAGCGAACCGCCGCGGCTCACGTACTGCACCATCGCGTTCTGCGCGGCCGACGCGATACGTTCGCTCGGCACGTTGTTGATCAGCACCGCGTCGTAACCCGCGACCGAACCGTCCCACGCCCCGCCGGTGACGGGCACGACGGTCGGCTCGAGTCCCATCCGATTGACGACGGTGCCGAGATAGTTCGCGTCCCTGGCGCTGTCGGTGAGAATCAGAACTTTGCGCCGCGTGCCCACTCCGACCCATCCCTTTAGAGAGTCGTCTTCGAGGTACGCGTCGAACGCCGGATTGTCGGGCTTGAAGGTGGCGGAGTACGAAGCCAGGCCGGCGGTTTCGGTGCGCACCAGGAAGTCGAAGCGCTGCGAGCCGCGCGCCAGCGTCACTTTGCGCCGATCGACCAGCGCGCCGTCGCGCTCAATTGCGACCGTGCCGGTCACGGGCGCGTCGTTGAGATTTTCCATCGTCACGCCGAGCTCGAATGGCGCGGCTTTCTCGAGCGCGGGAGGAAGCGAGAGCGCCGTCATCGCGACGTTGGGAATCGAGCGCGCGCCGGGCGGCGTGAAGATATCGAGGCGAATCTCGGCGTTGACAATTGCGCTTGTCGCGCGCTCGGCGTCGCCGCGATTCTGCCAGCCGTCGGTCACCATCACCGCCGGCCCTCCGTGCGCGTCGGGATCGGCGGCGATACGGTAGAGCGCAGTTTCAAGGTTGGTCGCACCGGGCCCGCATTCGGCGCATCCGGCACCGTGGGCGAACGCCGTTTCGACGCTGCCGATCGATTGCGGGGCCGAGTCGGTCGCGAACAGGTACGCGGGATCGCCCGCGCGCAGTCCAAGGTCGTCGCGCAGCAGCTTGAGCGTCCACGCGCGCATCGCCGGCGTGATGCTCGCGCTCGCATCGACGATCGCGGGCCGCGCCGCGCCCTCGGAATGCATCACCTGCTGCGGATTCGCGAGCGCGACGACGAACAACCCCAGCACTATCGCGCGCATCAGCGGCGCAAACACGCGGCGCAACTCGCGGGCGTTTATAAGACCCCACAACAATACGATCGCGGGCACCGCCAGGAGGTAGAGCACCTCGCGATGAGCGAATGTCAGATCGTGCGGCATGCCGGCGGGAATCACGGCGCGGCCTCGAATGTGCGCCGGCGTCGATACACGATGAGGGCCTCCAGAGCCGTCAGCGCGATGATCGCGAACAGCAGGTAGTCGCTGAGCGAGGATTTTTGCAACACCTGCTCCGCGGCGGAGCCGGGGTTTGCGGCTTCGACTTTAAGCAGCGGCGAGCTGGAGAGATCCGACTCGGCCAAGTCGGCAAGATTCACCGCACGCGGCGTCTCGGCGCCGCCCGCGCCGACCAGCTCGTAGACTCCCTGCTCCGAAACATCGGTGAAAAGCGTCCCGTGATGGGCGGCGATTTTTCTACCCGACGGAAGTATCACGCGCTCGATTCCAGCCGGCGCCAGCCACGGC
>JBOHWI010000274.1:0-2952 GCA_050736675.1 Binatus sp. (SeqCode) | reverse complement strand
GCGCGCGATCGCGTCGAGCCGCTTGTCCTTCCATTTGCGCAGACCCATCCGCATGTACTCGGGATTAATGTCGAGCATGTCGCAGACGTTGTCGAACGAGAAGACCCAGCGCTTGTCTTCGTGCGCGATCCATTCGTCGGCATCGCGGAACAGCCGCTGGCCTTTGCTGGTCGATGCGTCGATGCATTTCATGAAGCATTCGATCGCATCTTCGAGCACGCTCAAGATGAGCCGCTTTTCGCCCTCGAGCAGATGCTTCTTGCGCATCGCCTCGAAGTATTGAATGGGCAAAAGCGTGTCAGGCTCGAACAGCCCCGGCAATCTTTCGTCCAGTGTTTCCTTTTCCTGCATCTTCTCTCCGTTTTCCGCCTTCAATGTCGTGCTGTGTGCTTCCACCACCCCACCTCCCCGTAAAATTTTGACGTACCCGCGTCTACCTCTATTCAGCCTCGTCTTCGTTCTGTTCCTTGTATATTTCGTGCCATGCCATCTGGATGGCTTCCAATTTCGCTTCGGTCGAGCCTTCGCGATTGTCGTCGAACTCGTCGAGATCGATTACCCATTGATGCAAGTCAGTGAACCGCGCGTCGAGCGGATCCAGTCCCGGGTGATTTTCCGCGAGCACTTCGGCGATCTCTTCGGCCTGATCCCACTTGAGTCCCATCGTCGAATATACGTCTCTTGCTCAGCTTCCGTTGCGATATTGCGCTAGGAAAGTTCCTCGACTGTTTTTTTCTCGAGCGCCAGCTTGATAGCAGCATCCATAATCCGCTCCGCGAACGGAGTGGTGACCCCGTTCAGCTCTTCGACGAGATTTGCGATTAACTCTCGATCGGTTCCCGTCCGGGCCGCCTCCAGCCGCTCCACCACCTCGTCCATTCGCGCGCGCTCACCAGCCGGGACGAGCCGGCCGAATTCACCGAGCTGCTTGGCAACAGCCGCCAGAATCTGCTCGGCATCGTTGCGGGCCGAAATCAGCAGGCGCTCTTCGAGATCCTGCTCTCCGAGATCGATCGCCTCTTCGAGCATCCGCTCGATTTCATCGTCCGTCAGGCCATAGCTGGGCTTGACGTCGATCGAGTGCTCGCGGCCCGTGCGCTCATCGCGCGCATTGACATTTAGTATCCCGTTTGCATCGATGAGG
The DNA here is from genome assembly GCA_050736675.1 of Binatus sp. (SeqCode). GTDB lineage: Bacteria > Desulfobacterota > Binatia > Binatales > Binataceae > Binatus. The sequence continues at coordinate 1,808 of JBOHWI010000274.1, read as the reverse complement.
AAAGTGACCTCGATACGCGGGACACCCGCCGCCTGAGACTGAATCGGCCCCAGCTTGAAGCGCGCTAAGCTACGGCAATCCTTAGCAAGCTCGCGCTCTCCTTGCAAAACGTGGATATCAACATGTGTTTGATTATCCACAGCCGTGGTGAAATCTTCAGTTATGCTGGTCGGAATAGTGGTATTACGGTGTATAAGACGTTCCATCACGCCACCCATCGTTTCGATGCCCAACGAGAGCGGGACCACGTCCAGCAGGAGCATGTCCCCCTGCGTGCCCATTAGCACAGATGCCTGCACGGCGGCTCCCAAAGCAACCACCTGGTCGGGATCAATCGAGCACAGGGGTTCTCGTTGGAACATCTCGGCGACGCGGCGGCGAACAAGCGGCATCCGCGTCGAGCCGCCGACTAGGACGACGGCGTCGATAGCAGCGGGCGTAAGTTTGGCGTCGGCGAGGGCGAGTTCGCATCGCTTGAGCGTGCGCGCGATGAACGGCGCCGCCATCTGCTCGAGTGCGTCACGCGTCAGGTGCTTGCGAATCGAATGACCCGGGAGATCGACGACAACTTCTGTCTCAGAAATATCGGTGAGGCGTTTCTTCGCATCCTCGGCGGCCATGCGTGCGCTGTTCCACACGTGGCGATCAAGCTTGACGGTGTCGGGCATCTCGGCGAGCAGCCAGTCGACGAGCGCGCGGTCGATGTCGTCGCCGCCAAGATGAGTGTCGCCGTTGGTCGCGAGCACCTCGAAGATTCCTTCCTTGATGCTGAGAATCGAGATGTCGAAGGTGCCGCCGCCGAAATCGAAAACCGCGACGTTGCCGGTCGCCATTTTGTTGAGGCCGTAGGCGAGCGACGCGGCGGTCGGCTCGTTCACCAGGCGCACGACGTCGAGACCGGCGAGGCGGCCGGCGTCCTTGGTGGCCTGGCGCTGACCGTCGTTGAAGTAGGCCGGGACGGTGATGACGACGCGCTCGGTTTTTTCGGCGTTGCCGAGCGCGCGTTCGGCGCCGTCTTTGAGCGCGCGCAAGATCTCGGCCGAGATTTGCGAGGGCGTGAAAACGCGCTTGCCGATTTGAAAGCGCACGACCGGGCCGCTCAGATCGGCGAAGGTGTAGCGCGCGCGATCTTCAGGCGCGATTTCGTCGCCGCCCAGGCCCATGTAGCGCTTGACCGAGCGAATGACGGCGCCGTATTCGCCGCCGGCGAAACCGACCGCACTCACGCGGCCGTCGCGCTCGACCGTCAGATGCGGTTCCATCCCGATTGCGCGCTCGCCGACGGTGACCGCACCGTTGGGTGCAATCGCAACGACGCTCGGCAACAAAGCGCTGCCGTTCTCACCGACCGCGATCACACGCGGCTCACCATTTTCCATGGCGGCGATAAGGCTATTGGTAGTGCCGAGGTCTATGCCAAAGATTCGCGACATCTCTTTCAGTATTGAGTCAGGCCTTCTCGGTATTTGGCCAGGCTCAGGCGGCCTTTGAGTTCTCGAGCGCGCGATCTACGTCGCGAATCAGCGTGCGCAGGTAGGCGATATTCGAGAGGATCGTTTTCAGTTCCAGTGTGAGCGCTTTTTCATCAGCCGGCTGATCCCATTTCGCGAAATGTCGATCGAGCTCGGCCAGCTTTTCATCCATCGTGAATTGAAGCTGGACGCGCCGCGCGGCGATCTCGGTTGCGCGCTCATGCGCAGCCTCAGGGTCCGAACCCAGTAGCATCTCGGCGAGCTGCTCCTGCACCTCGAACACCAGCTCGGCCACGTCCGGTGGCACGCGCTTGTTGTTCTCGGCAAGTTTCTCGC
>JBOHWI010000273.1:0-2696 GCA_050736675.1 Binatus sp. (SeqCode) | reverse complement strand
GCTAAGGACAGCACGGCGTTCTCGTCGCCGTCGAGCGCAACGACCGACTCGAGTTCCGGCCGGCCGGCAGTCAGGGTGCCGGTTTTGTCGAGCAGCATGACTCGAATTCTCGTGATCAGCTCGAGGGCCGAGGCCCGCTTGAACAGAATCCCAGCGCGTAGGCCGAGCCCGCTGCCGACCATCAGCGCAGTCGGCGTCGCCAAACCCATGGCGCACGGACAAGCGATCACCAGCACCGCGGTCATCGCCGTCAACGCCATCACCAGACTCGGACCGAACCACATCCACGCAATAAAGGTGAGCGCCGCGATCGCGATCACCGTCGGCACGAACCGCGCCGCGACCGCGTCGGCCACGCGCTGGATGGGAGCTTTGTCGCCCTGCGCGTCGGCGACCATTCTCACTATCTGCGCGAGTGCCGTCTCAGAGCCGACGCGCGTCGCGCGAACCGTAATCGCAGCCGCGTTGTTGAACGTACCGCCCGAGACGTCGCTGCCTGCCGATTTGTCCACCGGCATCGATTCTCCCGTAAGCATCGATTCGTCGATGGCGCTGGCGCCGGTGACAATCACGCCGTCGACCGGAATTCTGGAAGCGGGCCTCACCAGCACGAGGTCGCCGACCGTCAACGCCGAAACAGGCGCCACAACTTCGTTGCCGTCGCGCAACACCGTGGCAACGTCGGGAACGAGGGTCAGCAGGGAACGCAACGCGGCCATCGCGCGGCCACGAGCGCGCGCCTCGAGAAATTTTCCGAAGCGAATAAAGAGAATCAGCTCGATGGCGGTATCGAAGAATCGCGGACCCGCGAAGAACTGATCGGGAAACGTGGTGACAATCGAGTAGAAGTATGCCGCGCTGATGCCGAGCGCGACCAGCGTATCCATGTTTGCGGTGCGATTGCGCGCGGCCATCCACGCCCCGCGATAAAACGTCAGGCCGGCGGTGAACATCAGCACCGTTGCGACTACGAGCGTCGCGATCCGCGCGCCGACGCCTTCGCCATCCTGCAGGTACATGACGACCGCCGCACCGATCGCGGCGGCGATTACCCACTGGAGGTTGCGGCGGGCATCCTGGCGATCGAGCGCGGATTCGCCCGCGCCGACCCTGCCCGATTCGAGAGTCGCTGTGTAGCCGGCTGCCGCGACCTTCGCTTCGATTTCACCGGGGGCAAGCGTTTCGCTGACGCGCGCGGTGAGCGTCTCCGCGGCAAAATTCACATGGGCTTCGATGACGCCAGGGATCGGCGCGACGGCGGTCTCGATCGTGTTCGCGCAACTCGCGCAATGCATGCCACGAATTCTGAACCGTTCTATCTTTTCGTCATGCCCGCGTTCAAGGTTGGGTTGCGCGTCCATCGCCGAGCGCAGGGCCGGCCCCGGCTAGAGCGAGGCCTTGATCGGGCGGCCGGAAATCACTTCGTCGATAAGCCCGTACTCGACCGCCTGCGGCGCGGACATGAAATTGTCGCGGTCGGTATCCTTCTCGACTTTCTTGGCATTTTGGCCGGTGTGATGCGCAAGGATGTCATTCAGGATTTCGCGAAGACGCAACGCCTCGCGCGCGTGAATCTCGATATCGCTCGCCTGCCCCTCGAATCCACCGGAAACCTGGTGAATGAGTATCCGCGAGTGCGGCAGCGCGTATCGTCGTCCCTTGGCTCCTGCAGCCAACAGCAGCGACCCCATGCTGGCGGCCTGCCCTACGCATAGCGTCGAGACGGGAGGCTTCACGAATTGCATCGTGTCGTATATCGCGAGGCCCGCGGTGACCGATCCGCCCGGCGAGTTGATGTACATATTGATTTCGCGCTCCGGATCCTCGGACTCAAGAAACAGGAGCTGCGCAGTGACCAGGTTGGCAAGGTCGTCGGTGACAGTTCCGCCCAGGAAGACGATCCGGTCCTTGAGCAGGCGCGAATAGATGTCGTAGGAACGCTCGCCGCGCCCGGTCTGCTCGACTACGTATGGTACTAATACACTCATGCTTCAAAGGTACTATTTGGATGAGTAGCTGGGAAGAGATCTATCGCCAAGTCGCCACAGCGGCGTTGCTGCTATTCATTGGCGCTGCCAGAGCGGCAGCGGCGCCGCCGATGGACAAGCACTTCTACCTGCCGGATGCGGCCGCATCGAAGATCGTTTCCGTCACAAAAAGCGGCAACGCGGAGGCGGAGGTGATCGTGTTGACGGAGAGAATCGCGGTCAAAGAGACCGGACCCAAAGAGACAGTGGCGAAGTTCGGCGAGGTTTACGCATTCTCGCCGACCTTCATTGCGATTCGTCGCGAAGTGCCGACGATGCTCACGTTCTGGAATCTGCAGCCCGACGACGAGCACGACTTCATGCTCACTGCGCCCGACTCAACCGTCCTGATGCACTTGAAGCTCGAGCCGCTCACGAAGACGTCGTACGTTTTCACGTTTCACGAGGATGGCATCTTCAACTTCTACTGCGCGGTGCATCAGCCGGAGATGAACGGCCAAATCCTGGTGCTGCCGCCCGCGAAATGAAAGGTTCAGGCCGGCTGCTCGATTCGACGGACGGCGGCGTTTAGGCGATCGACGGTGCGCCGTTTGCCGAGCACAGCGATCACCTCGTAGATCCCGGGACTGACGGTGCCGCCGGTTAGCGCGACGCGCACGGGCTGCGCAAGTTGTCCGAGCTTGAGGTTGAATTTCGCCAGGACGGACT
>JBOHWI010000272.1:0-7765 GCA_050736675.1 Binatus sp. (SeqCode) | reverse complement strand
GTACATTATTCTGCCCGCGCAGAGGATTCACGCCGACTCCCGGCCTGCCGATGTTGCCGGTCGCCATCGCCAGGTTCGCAATGCCCAGCACCATCGTGCTGCCCTGACTGTGCTCGGTGACTCCCAGCCCGTAGTAGATCGCGGCGTTGGGCGCGGTGGCGTACAGTCGTGCCGCCGCGCGAACTCTGTCGGCAGGCACGCCGGTTACCTGCTCCATCGCCTCCGGTGAATTGCGCGGCTCCGCGACGAATGTTTTCCACGCCTCGAATTCATGCGGGTCGCAACGCGCCGCGGCGAATGCCTCGTCGGTCAGTCCTTCCGTCACGACCACGTGGGCTATCGCATCGATCAAAGCGACGTTGGTGCCCGGGCGGAGCTGCAGGTGATACGACGCCTGCACGTGTGGCAGCCGCACGATTTCAGTCACGCGAGGATCGACGACAATCAACTTGGCGCCCTCGCGAATTCGCCGCTTCATCTGCGCCGCAAAAACCGGATGCCCCTCGGTCACGTTCGCGCCGATCACCATGATCGCGTCGGCCTGCATCACCGAATCGAAGTCCTGCGTCGTGGCCGACGTGCCGAACGCGGTCTTGAGTCCGTACCCGGTCGGCGAATGACAAACTCGCGCGCAGGTATCGACGTTGTTGTTGCCGAACGCGGCGCGCACCAGTTTCTGCACGAGAAAAGTCTCCTCGTTGGTGCATCGCGAGGACGTGATCCCGCCGACCGCGCCGCGCCCGTGCTCTTGCTGAATGCGCTTGAACTCCGACGCCGCGTATTCGATCGCGTCGTGCCACGAAACCTCGCGCCACGGCTGGTCGATCGATTCGCGAACCATCGGGCGCGTGATGCGATCCGGGTGCGTGGTGTAGCCCCACGCGAAGCGGCCCTTGACGCACGAATGCCCGTGATTGGCCTGGCCGTTGGGATTTGGAACCATCCGCGCGACGAGGTCGCCCTTCATCTCGGCGCGGAACGAACAGCCGACACCGCAATATCCGCAGGTCGTGACGACGCTGTGATCCGGCTGTCCGAGTTCGACTACCGATTTTTCAATCAGCGTCGCGGTCGGACATGCCTGCACGCAGGCGCCGCATGAAACGCACTCGGACGCCGCGAACGGTTCGTTCTGTCCCGGCGAAATCACCGACGAGAATCCGCGCCCGTCAATCGTCAGCGCGAACGTTCCCTGGACTTCCTCGCACGCGCGGACGCATCGCGAGCACACGATGCATTTCGACGGATCGAAAGTGAAGTACGGATTCGACTCGTCTTTCTCCGCGTGCAGATGGTTCGCGCCGTCGCCGCTCCTGTAGCGCACTTCGCGCAGGCCGACGGCGCCGGCCATGTCTTGCAGCTCGCAATTGCCGTTGGCGGGACAGGTCAGGCAGTCGAGCGGGTGATCGGAGATGTACAACTCCATCACGCCGCGGCGCAGCCGCGCGAGCGCGGGACTCTCGGTGCGCACCTTCATCCCGGCCTGAACTGGCGTGGTGCACGAGGCCGGGTAACCGCGCTGGCCGTCGATTTCGACCAGGCATAAACGGCACGAGCCGAACGGCTCCAGCGAATCCGTCGCGCACAGTTTCGGAATATGGATTCCAGCCTCCGCGGCGGCGCGAATCACCGACGTGTCTTCCGGAACTGCGACGGTGCGTCCGTCGATTTCCAGCACGACGCTTCGTGCTCCGGAGCAAAGTGGAGTAGCGAAGTCGCTATCGGCCCGCGATCGCATGAGTGCTCGAGCCTCCCAGTGTCGAGATCGAAAGGTCGGCGCCGATGAACTCAACGTCGTGCGGCGTCAGGCCGAAATCCTCGGGAAAATATTTCAGCGCGCTCAGAACCGGCAGCGGCGTCAGGCCGCCGAGGGCGCATAGCGACCCGAACTTCATCGTGTCGCACAGATCGCGGAGCACTTCGAGGTTCTCGCGCGGACGGCGCCGATTGACAATGTCGTCGATCACCTCAGCGCCGCGAATCGATCCGATTCGGCACGGCGTGCACTTGCCACACGATTCGATCGCGCAGAATTCCATCGCGTAGCGCGCCATCGAGGCCATATCGACCGTATCGTCGAAGACGACGATTCCGCCATGGCCCAGGATTCCGCCGCGCGCCGCAATAGCCTCGAAATCGAGCGCGCTATCCATCATCGATTCGGTAAAGTAAGCGCCCAGCGGTCCCCCGACCTGCACGGCGCGGACCGGCCTGCCGCTGGCGGTGCCGCCGCCGTAGTCGTGGACGATTTCGCGCAGCGTCACACCCATCGGCGTTTCGATTAGCCCCGGACGCTTGGCATTGCCGGCGAGTTGAAACGGCATCGTGCCGCGCGAGTTGCCGGCGCCCCAGGAGCGGAAAAACCTCGCCCCGCGCTCGATGATGATCGGCACCGTCGCGAACGAGACCACGTTGTTAACCAAGGTCGGTTTGCCGAAGAGCCCTTCAATTGCGGGAATCGGCGGTTTGAAGCGAACCATCCCTCGCCGGCCCTCGATGCTTTCGAGCATCGCGGTTTCCTCGCCGCAGATGTACGCGCCCGCGCCGAGCCGAATCTCAAGCTCGAACGACTTGCGCGAGCCCAGAATGTTCGCGCCCAAGTGGCCTTTCGAATAGGCGGTCGCGATCGCCTCGGTGAGCGTCCGACGCGCGTGCGGATACTCGGATCGCAGGTAGATGTAACCTTGAGTCGCGCCGACGGCGAGCGCGGCGATCGTCATTCCTTCAATCAGCACGAAGGGATCGCCTTCCACGGTCATGCGATCGGAGAAGGTGCCGGAATCGCCTTCGTCGGCATTGCAAACGACGTACTTCGGCGTAGCCGGAGCGTCAGCCGCGGTCTTCCACTTCACCCCTGTAGGAAATCCAGCCCCGCCGCGCCCGCGAAGCCCCGACTTCGTGACTTCGGCGATAACCGCGTCAGCGCCGATCTCGATCGAGCGATGCAAGCCGCGGTACCCTCCGTGCGCGATGAAGTCGTCGAGCGATACCGGATCGGTAACGCCGGCGCGCAAGAAGGTAAGCCGAGTCTGCGACTTGAGCCACGGTATCTCCTCGGCGATGCCGAGGCGCAGGCGATGCTCACGGCCGTCGAGAAAATTCGAGTCAAACAACGACGCGACGTCGCCCGCCGCGACCGGCCCGTATGCGATCCGCCCGCCGCTGGTCGCGACTTCGACCATCGGCTCATGCGAGAACATCCCGCGCGAACCGTTGCGCACGATCTTAACGTCCAGCTTGCGCGACGCCGTTTCAGTCCGAATCGCCCCGGCGACGGCGTCTGCTCCAAGCGATACTGCGCTCGAGTCGCGCGGAACGTACACTACGCCGGTCATCACTTCTGCCTCGATGATGTTATGTCTGAGAAAATTTGGTCGAAGCGTTCCGGATTGACACGGCCGTAGAGCTCGTCGCCGACGACGATCGCCGGCGAGCATGCGCAGTTGCCGAGACAGTAAACCGGTTCGAACGTGAAGTCGCCGTTGCCGCTGGTCTGCCCGAAATCGATTCCAAGGCGCGCCTGGATATGTGCCGCGAGTGCGACCGCGCCCATCGCCTGGCAAGACTCGGCGCGGCACACGCGAATGATTTTTCGGCCGGGCGGCTCGGTGCGGAAATCGTGATAGAAGGTGATGACGCCGTGAACCTCGGCGCGCGAGAGATTCAGCGCGCGCGCAATCGCCGGCACCGCTTCGGGTGGGATGTAACCGAGGCGCTCCTGCACCGCGTGCAGCACCAGCATCAATGTACCGGGCTTGTCCGCCAGACCGGCGACGATCTCGTCGATCATCCGCGCGTCGTAGGCGCTTTCGCCATTTTTGGAATTACTTGCGCCCATCGCAGCCACTACAAATCGCTATACCACGATTGATGATGGTGATCTTGATCCCCACGGTTGCATATTGCAACCTGACAATTGCACCGCGCGCCGGAGGTTCCCATGATCCGCAAATTCAAATTTGAAGACGAAATGCACGAGAGCCTCCAATGCGTGCCGATGGCAGTGCGGCGCAAGCTCGACCGCGTGGGGCTGAAAATCGGGCTCGAGCAATGGAAATCGCTCGACCGCGGCGAGAGGCTCGCAATCGGCCATTTTCCCGTCGATTCCGCAGAGGAGTGCGACGCGCTCGGCGTATTCATCCGCGAGGCGATGAAGCGCCGATTCGGCGTCGAACCCAAGACCCTGACCGACGCGCAGAGAGCGTCCGCCGAACCGCCCGCGACGCCGCCGGATCGCGCTGTGGCGCATGCGCGCGCGGCGGGCTTCGAGCTGAGCGCCGCGGTCTGGTCGCGGCTGGACAGCGACGAACGATTCGCGCTGCTGAAAATGGGCGACGCGGAAACGCCGAGCCACAACCTGGCCGCGGCGCTGAAAGAATTTAGTGTGCCGACGATCGCACAGGCCGATCAGCCGCGCGCGAAGTGATCGAGGAGCGCGCGCCCTTTCCCCAATTTGAAGCTTTGCCTGAGCGCTACGGTCACGAAGCGTTTCGCGCCGCGGACCGCGTCTTCGAGGCTCACGCCTCGCGCCAGATGGGCCGCGATAGCCGCTGAGAACGCGCATCCTGTGCCATGCGCACCGCCGCCTGCGATGCGCGGGCCCTTGAGCTCGAGGAAGTTGCGGCCGTCGAAAAAATAATCCGTCGCGGACCGGTCGTCCTCGCGATGGCCGCCTTTGATGACGACCGCGCGCGCGCCGAGCTGGATTATTTTCATCGCCGCCTGACGAATGGCGGCGGCGGAGTCGATCTGAATGTCCGCCAACCCTTCAGCTTCAGGGATATTAGGCGTGACGATAGCGGCCAGAGGAACCAGCCGCTTTCGAATCGCCCGCTCGCCCTTCGGTCCGATCAGCCGCGCCCCCGAGCTCGATACGATCACGGGATCGACGACCGGCGCCGGCAACTTGAGGCGTTCAATCGCTCGCGCAACCGCCTTGACGACGTCCGCGTTTGCCAGCGCTCCCGTCTTCATCGCGCGTGGCGCGAATTCCAGCGCCAGCGTATCGAGCTGCGCTTCAACCATCTGGGGCGACACTTGCTCGACATTCGCGACCCGCCAACTGTTCTGCGCAATCACCTCGGTGAGGACTGAATAGCCATAGACGCCAAGTGCGGCGAAGGTTTTGAGATCGGCTTGAATGCCTGCGCCGCCGCCGGGATCGCTGCCGGCGATGGTCAGTGCTACGGGATGTTTCGAGTTGGAAGGGGGCAAGAAAAGGACTCTGACATGACGCAACGATCATATCTAATGGCGCGCCGGAGCGAAAGATCCGCGCTTAGTTGATCCATCGCGGAGCCGCGCGATACTTTGCACCTGAGATGCAACTGTTGCTGCGCGGCGTATGTCAGTAAGAGGCGAATCGGAATTTCTCAACCTTCCCTTCCAGGAAAAGTTGGAGTTCCTGTACGGCCTGCCGGCGCGCCAGAAGCGCGACCTCATCCTTTCCGCGCCGGAAGCCGAGCGCCTGGTGCAATCGTTTTCGCCCGAGACGCTTTTCTACACGCTCAAGGAGATCGGCAGCGCCGACGCCGGCGATCTGCTGAGCCTCGCGATGCCCGAGCAGGTCAAGTCGCTGTTCGATCTCGATTGCTGGAACCGCGACCGGCCCAACGTTCATCGGATGCGCGAGTGGATCGAGGCGATGGCCGACGGCGGACGGCGCAAACTCGCCGACGCGCTGATGGGCCTGGACATGGAGATGATGTCGCTCCTGCTGCGCGGCTATATAAAGGTGCATCGCATCGACGACGCGGCGTCCTCGCCCGACGCAACCGCGAATCGCTTCGCCCAGTACGACGAAAATTATCTGATCGAGTTCATCCGCCACGACGCGATCTCGCAGCACATCTCGGATTTCATCGAAGAGGCGTTCGAGCGCGATTACAACTATTTCGCCGGCCTGATGGAGGAGATCTATTGGGGCGTCGAAGCCGAGCTAGAGGAAGAGGCCTACCAGTTCCGGCGTGCGCGCCTGAACGACCGCGGCTTTCCCGACTTCTTCGAAGCGCAGAGCGTGTTCGCATACCTCAAGCCCGAGCAGTTTCTGACGATTCGCGCCGAATACGAGCCGCCGAGCCGCGCCGACTTGCCCGACGATACCGAAGTGATCGCGCCCGAGATGGCGCCGGCGCTCGCCGACGGCGATGTTTCGCTGTTCAACACCGCACTCACCGCGGGCTTTGCGGCGCAAGGCAAGCGCCAGTTGCGCAGCGAGATGGCGATGGTCAGCAACCAGGTGCTGGTCGCGCGCGCGGTCGATTTCGGCGACCTGGAGGCCGTGCGCGTCGCGGTCGAGATGACGCATCATTACCTGAACCTGGCGCTCGAACATCTGGCGGGCGGCGACCTGCAAAGCGCGATCGAGCATCTGCGCGATACGCCGTTGAAGCTGCTCTTTCGCCTCGGCGTGAGCTTGACGATCGATCTGCGGACGAGCACCGAGCTTACGCTCAGGAAACTCGGCCTCTCGAGCGTCAAGGTGCGCGAGATATCGTACCTCGACTCGCCCTATCGCGAGGCGCTCGCGGGTTTCATGGCACGCCAGCCGCGATTCTACAGCGGCCTGGACGGCAGCGGCGCGGTCGAGATGCGCGATTTCAGCAGCATGCGCGATCTGCATCTCAGCTACGCGATTCTCGATCAGATCGATTCGGCCGCCGAATTGTTCCGCGCGATGTTCGCGCTCGATATTGCATCGCCCAACTTCCGCGCGCAGATGGCGGCACGGGAGATTCGCCTCAGCCAGCTCGTGCTGACCGGGCTCGCCCGCCTGGCGCTCGACAATCGGCTCGCGATCGATCCGATCGAAGGCGGCCGGCTGACCGCCATGCGCGCGGCGATTATGACGGGACAGCCGGGTGCTCTCAGCGATGAATTCCGGGCCAGAATAAATCGCGCGCTGGCCGAGCGGATGGATGACACCACGCGAAAGCGCACCGCGGGATTCCTGAATTCCTGCCTGAACCTGCTCGAAGACGAATTCGCCCACTTGGGCGGCGAGCGGGAGATCGATCCGCGATTTATCGAAAGCGTGCTCGTGCGCCAGGGCTAGGGCTTCGGCGCGTCTGCGGAGGCGGACGAACTTTCAAGCGTTACAGTGCGGCTTGAGCCTCCGCGATTCAGCGTCAACGTGACGGTGCCGTTCTTGATGCTCGCGGCTTGTCGGTTGAAATCCTCCAGCGCGGCGACTTGACGACCTCCGACCTTTACTACGATGTCGCCGCGCGCAACGCCTGCTTTCTGCGCCGTCGTGTCGACCTCTGAAACGAGCACGCCGCGCGTCCCCGGCGTGCCGAACGCACTCGCGAGTTCGGGAGTCAGCGGCTCGACCGTCAATCCCAACGCTCGGGCAGTGTCTGGAATCTTCCCGCCGCCGCCGAGCCCCGGCGCGGATGCCGGCTCGAAAAGTTTCGCACTTACATAGATCGGCACATTCATCCCCATTGCCAGCGCGATCGCGTCGCTGGGCCGGCTGTCGATCGAGTAACGTCCGCCGTCCATGTAAATCGTCGCGTAGTAGATCTCGTCGCGCATGTCGCCGATCACGATTCGATCGACGCTGTTCCCGGTCTGCCCGATGATCGAACGGATCAGATCATGCGTGAACGGACGTTCGGGCCTGATTCCGTGAATCGCGAGCAGGATTGCCTGCGCCTCGCTCTCGCCGATCATGATTGGCAATTCGCGCGACTGGCTCTGGTCGAGCAGCAGCACGTAGTTCGACCGGGTCTCGTCGTCAAAACCGACGCGCGCGACCTGGACT
>JBOHWI010000271.1:0-2678 GCA_050736675.1 Binatus sp. (SeqCode) | reverse complement strand
CTCGCCGTCGGCCTGGGCGGCAGCTTCGGGTTCCGACATTTCGGATTCGGAGGCGGCTTCGGCGGGACTTTGATCGAGCGGCTCCAGCATCGGATTCTGCTCGAGTTCCGACTGTACGATCGCTTCCAATTCGGGCAGTGAAAGCTGCAGAATCTTGATCGCCTGCTGCAGCTGCGGCGTCATCACCAGTTGCTGGCGAAGCCGTAGGTCCTGTCCGAGTTTTACTTCCAGCGCCATTTGAGAATTGCTTACTGCTGCGCCGTAGCTCCCGGCGCGCTCGTCCCGGCAGATTGGTCGGTATGGGGGAAAAGCACCGCATGAGCGCAATCGACCACGCTTCTGCTGGTATCGAGATAGACCGTTATCTTGCAGCCGGTTATCTGATCGTTGCCGTCGTGCGCGACCGGACTGCCGGTCAGGATTACCGTGCGCCTGGTCTGATCCATGACTCCGTGCTTGCCGGTGGCCCATCGCGTGCCCTGACTGAGCCGCACGTTGCCGTCCGCGACCATGTCCTTCATCTGTTTGAAGTCTTTGTCGAGATAGTTTACCCGCAGTTGGTCGCTGGTTAGTTGCGCGTCCGCTTGAGTGGCGTGCACGTTTCCGATCCACAGGACCGAATGATTCTGGTAGTCGAGCGACATCGAGTCGGACTTTATGTTAATCGGGGCCTTGCTATTGCCGAATTGCATTCCCGCAAACGCACCACCCTGCGAAGGCGGATTCGATGCGAGCTTGGTCTCGCCGCCTGCTCCCGCTTTCGACGCTTTCCGTGGCGCTGCGGCTTCGACTGCGGGCGCGGCAGCGCTGCCGGGCGGCGCCGCAGCAGCGGGCGGCGCCGGCGCCTCTTGAGGCGCGACGTCGGCCGCAACGGGAGCGAGCGTCATCGGCGGCGCAATTGCGCCGGACGGCACGGTCGCCGCGGTCGTTGCCGGCGTTGAATCCGGCGCAGCCGCTGCAGGAGCGGTCGTGGTCATTGTGGCAATCGACGGCGCCGCGGCGGGTGCGACGTCGGCGGCGGTCACCGGCACGTCGGGCACCGTCGGCGATGCGGGAGCGGGCGCGACTGCGACTGCCGGCGCCGACGGCAGCGGTTCGATCGGCGCGATTGCCATCGACGGCACTGCGGCAGGCGCAACGTCCGCCGCGGTCACCGGCACGTCGGGCGCCGAGGGCGGCACCGGAGCAGGCGCGGCGGCGACGGCCGGCGCCGACGGCGGCGCTTCAACGGGAGCATTCGCGACCGCAGGTTGAGCCTGCGAGGTGTCCGTCGCCGGTGCGGACGGCAGAGCGCCCGGCACTCCGCCGGTCACGCTGATCGTGTCCTCGTTTGAGTCGTCGCTGTTAGCGGACTGGGGAGCGGACGCCGCCGAGTTCGCCGGGACGTTGCGAATCGAATCGCCGACCGTGCCCGAACCCATCGCAGTTCCGGTAATCGGCGCATTGACGCCATCCTGTGCCCACGCCGGTGACACAAGCGCGATTACGAATATCGCAGTCGCGACGATCCGCAACGCTCGACTAACTTGGCTTGGATTTTTCACTGTCTTTCTTTGGCGTGACTTCGGTCTGAACCTGCGCGTGAAGCTCGAAGACGCGCGTCTTGGGATTGCCGGTAAGTCCCACCCCGGTCACTTTCAGTCCGTCGCCGATCACCGTCACGAGGCCGGGAGCTTCGACCTTGTCAGCATCGGGCATGAAGGTCGCCGACTCCGTGCTGAGGACATAATCGCCGAAGTGGATAATCGTGCCTCCGCTCAAATACGCGCGCGTCACATGATTCCCGTTCAAGGTCAAATCGGCATGCGGCGCGTTGACGACTACCGGCTTTCCATCGGACGAGACCATCGTGACTACCGCCTCGGTCAACCTCAGCGTGGTCTTGTCGGCCGAGTAATCAGCTTCGCCCGCGGTCAGCACCCACTGCCGCTCGCCGCCCTTCATTTGTGTCCAGTGGAAATTGTGCGCGCGAAGGAGAGTCCCCGGGACCAGGCCGGCCGCAGTCTGCATGACTTGAGCGGCCGAGCGGTGGCGCACGATCCAAACGGTCGCGATCAGCAGGACTACCAGCGCAACTGCGCCGAAACCGGCCAGCGCTTTAGCGATTCGCCGCGGACTCAAGTTCAATCTCTCCGATCACTCACGGTATCAAGTGCTTTTTTTCAAGTAAACGAGCCGCGACTCGGCACCATACTTGCCATTCGCGCCGAACTCACGCTCACAATTCGCTGAAGAGTCGCGCCTGATCAGACCCAAAAGAGGCCAAGCACGGGTCAGGCGGCACCGCGCGTGACGTGATGGATCCCCTTGAGCGTTTCGAGCAGGGCCGGCAGGTCGTCGAGCCGGTATGAGTTGGGACCATCGCTAAGCGCGCGGTCGGGGTCTTCGTGTACTTCCATGAAGATTCCGTCAATTCCGGCCGCCGCCGCCGCGCGCGCGAGCGGTGCAACAAACTCGCGCTGGCCGCCCGAGTATTTGCCGCCCTCGCCCGCCCCCGGCAGCTGCGCCGAGTGGGTCGCATCGAAGACCACGGGGTATCCCAAGCCGCGCATGATCACGAGCGATCGCATGTCGGAGACCAGATTGTTGTAGCCGAACGAAAATCCGCGCTCGGTCAGAATGATTCGCCGCGTCCCGGTGTTCTCGGCTTTCGCCACCGCCGCCTTCATGTCCCACGG
>JBOHWI010000270.1:0-7414 GCA_050736675.1 Binatus sp. (SeqCode) | reverse complement strand
CTCCTGGGCTGCCGCAGCCGCCTCCGCCTTCGCCTGTTCGGCCTTCGCGCTCCGTTCGGCGCTGCTCTCGTCTTTAGTAGGTTGTTCGAGCACCGATTTCGCATCGGTCGCTTCATGTGACGAGTCGCTCTTCGGCGGGTCTCCCAGTGCGGGCCCGGTAGAGAGCGCTAGCGCCGCGATCGTTATTAATGCGAAACGAAAAGTTCGCCCGGTGATTGTCTCTGTACTCATTGCTAATCAACCCACATTTATTTTCACACGACGATAGTTGGCACGCTGCCGTTAATCAAGATCGTTCTCCTGCAACGATCTTCGGACTCCGCTACCCAGCAACTACTGGTCCTGATTTCCATCGATCGCGTCGTTGCCGGTTTGCGCGGCCTGATCAGCGGCTTCCTTCTCGGCTCGCGCCTGTGCGATTGCCTGATTTGCCCCATCGATCTGTTCCTGTGACGCGCCGTCACTCTCGAGCTGGTCGCGTGTCTCGGTCGCTGAGTCCAGTGCTTCTTCCGCCGCGTCCACTGCCCCACTCGCCGGCTGGCCGGCCTCGTCCCCGGCCGTCGCACTCTGTCCGCCGTCGCCGCCGCTCTGATCTGACTGATCGGCCTGCTGCGCGCCGGCCGCATCCCCCGACGAGTCGTAGCTTTGCGCCCAGACCCGCGACCTGCTGCCCGGTGCGAGCCCGATAGACAAAGCCAGTGCCGCGGCCGTCACCAATCCCAAGCGAAAAGTTCGCGTGGTGCTCCTCTCTGAACTCATAGCTCCCGTCCCGAAGTTATTCTTGCGAAGACGATAGTTCCCCCACTTCTCTTGATCAAGCTCGGCCCGCTCAGGGCACGCCTGCCGGCTCCGATGCGTCGGGATTCCCGCCAGAGCGCTGCCGATTCACCCTTGCTGCGGACAGTTCGTTGAACTTCATGAACTCCCGCTGAAAGTCGAGGACGTGTCCCATCATCTTGTATTGTTCGGCCAGCTTGAGGTGTATTTGTATCTCGTCCGGATCGAGCACCGTCCCGCGCTCGAGGACGTGCATCGCTCCCTGCAAGTCCCCCGCCTTGTTCATCGCCGCGGACAGCCTGACGCGATACCCCGGATCGTATGGCGTGATTTCAACGCATCGCTGGAAGAAGGCCACGTCGTCGTACCAATAGCGCTCCATCTTCATCGTGAATACAACGCACGCCGCGACAAAAACCGCGATCGCCACGCCGATGCCTTTGCGCACCCGCGAACCTGCCGCGGCAATCCGCGTCGCGGCAACCGCCGCCGCCAGGCTCAATCCGAACGACGGCGCGTAAAGGTAGCGGTCATCGACCAGGTACCACAGGGCGTTCAGATTCAATGCCGGCGCGATCGTGATCACGCTCCAGACCGCGCAGAAGAGGTAGAGGCGACGGTTGGAACTGCGCCAGGCAAGCACCAAAGCCACAGCCGCCAGTAGGACAAGAGCAGCCCACGAAATAAACATGATCGGGCGCGGATGCATAATCCATTGGATTGAATGAGTCGGATCCGCCATCGGCGGAAGCGCCAGCACCGCAAGATAGGCGAACAACACCATCGGCAACGTCATGAGAATCTGCGCCAGACTGTGATGCGGTCTCGATTCCACAAAACCCATCACAACGCCCGCAGTCGCGGCCTGATGAAGTCCGAAAAGTGCCTTCAGGCCCAGCGCGTTAACCCGCGCGCACATATACAGGATCGCCAGCAGCACGAAAGGCGCGCACGCGCGCACCGCCCGGACGATCCTTCGGGCCGTCGAACCCTCATCGTTTCGTTCGAACAGAAAAACGTAAGCGGCGACGATCGCCGCGAACAGAATCGCCGTCTCATGACTGAGCAGCGCACCGGCATAAAGCATCAACGCGAACACCCGCCCGCGCGGCCATCCCGGCTTGCGCGAGATGAAACAGCACAGCGCCCCCATCTCAAATGCGGTCGACAGTGGTTCCCCTATCGCCGATACCCAAACCACCGATTCGGTATTGGCGGGGAGAATTGCGAACAGCGCGGCCGTCAGCAATCCGACCGTCGAGCTCCGGGTGAGCAGTTGCGCCAGCCGGAAGCAGAGCATCACGACGATCAGTTGCAGCGCGATTTTTTCGAGATGCCAGGCTGCGGGATAGTTGCCGAAAATCATGTAGTTCAGCCCGAACCACGTCGCCTGCAGCGGCCGATAGTAGGCGCTTTGCGGAAGGGCACGCGGATTCAGGAACCACCAACTGTCGTAGATGAAGGATTTGCCGATTCCCGACCAACTGTGGAGCGGATTGGCGCGCACGATTTGCAGCGTGTCGTCGAAGACCCAGCCGTTTTTGAGGCTCGGCAGATAAGCCAGCAGCGTCGCTAGCAGAATTGCGCCAAGGATCGCGGCTTCGCGCCGGTCGAGATCCCAAATCAGCGCGGCTCGCGGCGCTGCATCTGTGGCAACCTCGATCGCCGGCTTCGACTTCATCACGGTGACGGCGTCGCTTCCGCCGCATTCGGGGCGCCCTTCCGTTCCGCCAATGCCGTGCTGAGTTCATTGAACTTCCGGAACTCACGCATGAAGTCCAGCTCGCGCCCCATCATCTGATACTGCTGAGCCAGCTTGAGATGCATATGCGCATTGTCGGGGTCTAGCGCCGTTCCAACTTCGAGCACTCGCATCGCGCCCTCACGGTCCCCCGCCTCGTTCAACGCGTAGGCGAGCTTCAGGCGATAGTCTGCAAACCGCGGCGCGATTTCCACGCCGCGCCGGAAGAAGGTCACATCGTCATGCCAATAGCGCTCGGCGTGCATCGTCGAGACAGCGTTGAGCGCCAGCAGCGTCGCGAGCGCGACGCCGACTGCGTTGCGCGCGGTCGAGCCAGCCGAGGCAATCTCGACGGCGGCGAGCGCGACCGCCAGGCTCCATCCGAATGAGGGCGCGTAGAGATAGCGGTCGTCGACCAGCCACCATAGTGAATTCAGATTCAGCGCCGGCGCCATCGTCAGACCGATCCAGACTGCGCAAAAGAGATAAATGCGGCGATGTGAACTGCGCCACGCCGGCACGAATGCCGCCGCCGCCAGAACGATCAGCGCCGCCGCCTCGATCAAAACGATTGGCTCGAAATGCGTGACCCAGTCCACGTCGTGCGCGGGACCCGCGACCGCGGGGACCGTCAGCACCGCCAGATAGGTCATCAACGCCGCGGGCAGCGTCATCAGGACCTGCATCAGGCTGTAGTGCGGCCTCCACACTTCGAATCCGCGCACGTACCCGGTCCCGGTCGCCTCGAAATGCACGGCGAACAGATATTTCAGTCCGAGCACGTCCAGGCGCACGCACATGTACGCGATCACCACGACTACGAACGGCGCGCATGTGCGCAACGCCGGGACTGCGCGCTGTCGCTCGAAGATTACGAGATACGCGGCGACGATCAGCGGAAACAGGATTGCGCTCTCGTGCGTCAGGATTGCGCACACATACAGCATCAGCGCACCGATCAATCCGCGCGACCAACCCGGCTTGCGCTGAACCAGCAAGATCATCGCGCTTAACTCAAACGCCAGCGAGAGCGGTTCCGGAATCGCGCTGGCGAACACCACCGCTCCGGTGTGCGCAGGCATCACCGCGAAAATCGCCGCGGCCAGCAGTGCAACCGCGGCGCTACCCGCGAGCAACTGCGCCAAGCGGAAGCACAGCGCCACCACAATGACGTGCAACCCGATTTTCGCTAAATGCCACAACGCAGGTCGCAATCCGAATAGCCAGACGTTCGCGGCAAACCACACGTTCTCCAGCGGCCGATAGTAGGAGCTTTGCGGCAGCCGACGGGGATCTCGAAACCACCAGTTGTCGTAGCGGAATGAATCCCACACGAACGACCAGCTATGAATCAGCTTGTTGTCGATAAACTCCTGGCGGTCGTCGAGCACCCAGCCGTTGCGCAGGCTGGGCAGATAGATCGCGATCGTCACCACGATAATTCCGGCCAGGATCGCGGCTTGCCGCGGGCTTAGGCCCCAAATCAGCGTGGTTGAGGCCGCTTCATTCGATGATTCAGCAATCGCCGGTTGCGATTTCATCGTGGCGACGGAACCGGATTCGCGCCGCGGGCGTTGGCGGCAGCGGCCCTGGCGGCGCCCGCTCTTGCCCGAAGTGCCCTCACCTTGACGATTTCAGCGGCGAACTCGGCGCCGCGCTGCATTGTCGCGTACTGCTTTGCCAGCTTCGTATGAAGATACTCGTTGTCCGGGTCGCGATTTACCGCCTGGCGCAACACTTCCATTGCCGCCGTCAAATCGCCCTTCTTATTCAGCACGTCCACCAGCTCCCGCAGGTAGTCCGCCTTGTGCGGAGCGATCGCCACGCAGCTGGTCCAGAATATCCGATCGTCGTGCCAATCGCGCTCGACGCGGACAATCGTTACCGCGTACGCCGCGAGCAGCAGCGCCATCGCACCCGCCACCGGCGCGCGAGCGCGCGGCGCCGACGCCAGTCGCATCGCGGCGACCGCCAGCGCCAGGCTCCATCCGAACGACGGCGCATACAGGAGACGATCCTGCACCAGCGCGACCAGCGCCTTGAGATTCATCGAGGGTGCGATCGCGATCAGACTCCACGCCGCGCAGAAAAAGTACAGGTTCCGATCGCGACTGCGCCGGATCAGTGCCAGCGCGATCGCCGCAAGCGCCACCAGCAGGCCCGCCGAAACCAAGGAGGCCACCGACGCGCCGGTGGTCCAGTTCACGTCGTGCGCCGGACCCGCCATTCCCGGCAGTACGAGCACTTCGACATAGGTGAGCAGCGCAACCGGCGCCGTCAGTATGATGTCGAGCAGTCCGTGCGGCGGATGCGGCGCCTCCCATCCCGACGCGACGGTGCCCGGCACGAAGTAGTGCTGGCCGAAGAACACGGTGCCGAGCGCATACAGGCGTGCGCCCAGGTACGCGACGCCAAGCAGCATGAACGGCGCGGCCAGCCGTATCGATTCGCCGGGTCGTTTGCCTTCGATCAGAAAAATGTACGCGGCGATGACCAGCCAGAAGAGAACTGCCGTCTCGTGACTGAGCAGCGCGCCCGCATAGAGGATCGACGCGAATATCAGACCGCGCGACAATCCCCGGCCTGGCTTGCGCTGGATGAAGCAACACATCGCGCCCATCTCGAAGATCGTCGAGAGCGGCTCGCCGATCGCCGAGTTCCAGACCACCGACTCGACGTTGGCGGGAATCAGTGCGAAGATCGCGGCCGCCAGCAGCGCGATCCTCGTGTCCCGGGTAAGCAACTGCGCCAGCCGGAAGCACACGATCACACCGATCAGTTCGATCGCGATCTTCTCCAGGTGCCATGCCGCCGGATGAAGCCCCAGCATCATCGAGTTCAGCCCGAACCACGCTGCCTGCAGCGGGCGGTAGTAGGCGCTCTGCGGAAGATGGTCGGGATCGCGGAACCACCAACTGTCGTAGATGAACGATTTGCCGATCCCCGCCCAGCTTTGCAGAGGAGATCTCCCGACGATTTGCGCACTGTCGTCCCACACAAAGCCGTAGCGGATGCTCGGCATATAGACGATCGCGGTCGCGACCAGGATTCCCGCCAGCGCGGCGAGCTCCCACGGCTCGAGCTTCCACCCGCGCGGCGCCGGTGGCCGTGAGTCCCGCTCAATCTCCCGCGCTGCTACCGACGCGTTCATCTCTCATTGCAAATAGTTCGTACCGATCGATCGCCAGCGTAGACTTATCAGATCCGCGAACATTCGCATCGGATCGCGCGGAAAGCGCACCGTGGTCGCGGGGTCGTGGTTCCAGTGGACCGGCACCTCGACGATCTTGCCGCCCCGCCGCGCGACAAGGAACAGCAGCTCCGGATCGAAGCCGAAGCCCTCGACGCGCTGCAGTTCGAAAGCGCGGCGCGTCGTCTCCATGCGAAACAGCTTGAAGCCGCATTGTGTGTCGTGGATGCGGAGACCGGTGAACAATTGCACCAGCAGATTGTAGCAGCGGCCCGAATAGTCGCGCAGGATCGGCTGACGGATTCCGATAAGCTCGCGCCGTAGTGCGCGCGAGCCGATCGCGGCGTCGGCGCCCGCGGCTTCAAGCGCGCCGAACAGCGTATCAACCTCCTCGATCGGCGCCGACAAGTCGGCGTCGGTGAACAGTACGAATTTCCCCGCCGCGTTAAGCGCGCCATGCCGCACCGCGTAGCCCTTGCCGCGGTTTGGCTCGATCCTGAGTAAGCGGACCTCCGGATACTTGCCAATCACCTCTGCGGTCGCGTCGGTCGAGCCGTCGTCAACGACGATCACCTCGACCCGATCGTTCTGCGCGTCGACGTAGCCGCGAATCTTGCCCAACGTCGCCTCGATCCGCAACTCCTCGTTGTACGCGGGTACAACGATGCTCAGCCGGGTGTCGGGCATTGCTCCGCCCTGAGCCCGCGAGGATGCCGATCGCGTTTCGCGCCTCGCACGGCTCAGTGCGTCGCCGGCTTGCTTGGGGGCAACTCCCCGGGCGGCACCGGCACTGGCGGGTTGGGACCGCCCGGCACGCCCGACTTCATCGTCGGCTTGATAACAGGCTTCCTGTATTCAGCGGGCACCTCGAATTCTTTAGCCGCGATGTGTTTCACCTCGATTTTGGTCACCGTCGTGCGCTTGACCTCGGGCTTGATCTTGGCGTCCGCCTCCTTGACCTTCGCCGCCATGTCGGGCGGAAAATTCCTCGGTATTGGGAACGGAATCAGCGTCGCGGTAACCGTTGACGACACCGGGATGCCGTCGGGAATTTCGCCCTTGAACTCGAGCGGGCTGTCCTTTAACTTCGCCGCCCTCGCCTTGCTGAACGCGACGAACTCCGGGACGCCCGCGGCGGCGCCGGCCACGCATTCCGCAACTTCGACGTTGTAGTGACCCAGGCGCTGGGAACCGGCGTAGTCCTGGCAGTCGTAACCGGCCACCTTGTGAGTGCCGCCCGCCTTCTTTAGTTCAACCGATACGCCCTCTCTCGCCATCATCCCCAGCACTACTCCCGTCGGCGGAAAAGGAAGCTCGGCATACCCTTTCTCCGCCGGCATCAGCAGGTACAGCCTGCCGGTATCGAGATCGGTGATGAATGTCCGATCGCCGGTGTTGACCTTCTGTCTGGTACCCTGGACCATCACGGTCTCCTCGCCCTTTTGCGTGCCCGCTCGATTGCTGGTGACTACGTTCTCGGAAATCACCACCCCGGCCGACGCGGTAGTTGCGGCCACCGCTGCTGACAGCGCGATCGCCGCGGCTACTGTAAATCTCATACCTGTTGCTCTCCTTCCAATCGTTGAATTTCGTTCACCCTGCGCTCGTGACCGGCGCATCTCCGGTAGCTGACGCGCAATCCCAGCAGAATCGATAGTGCATATCAGTCAAGACCTCAAGCACAAAACCCCCGGATATGCGGACGG
>JBOHWI010000269.1:0-3180 GCA_050736675.1 Binatus sp. (SeqCode) | reverse complement strand
ACCGCGAATCCTCCGACGCCGCCCACCGCCGCGCCGATAGCCGCGCCCGCACCCGGCGAGCCGACTGCCGCGCCGATGATCGCGCCGGTGGCGGCCCCGATTGCCGTGCCGCCGATAGTGCCTTTCTCACGCGTGGAAAGCGGTTCTCCGGAGCATCCTGCAATCAGGAAGAGCGCGGCCAGAGCCAATGCGGCAGTCACTAGGGCATGTTTGCGCATGGTCGTTCTCCGCCCGCTATTCGGTCTCACTCTGATTCTTCAATTGTTGGATCTGCTGTTGCTGATTTTCGATCTGCTTTTGCTGCGACTGAATCTGCGAGTTGGTCTGAGCCTGGGCGTTCTCGTTGTTCTGCATCTCATTGCCGACCGCGTATCCGCCGAGCGCTCCGATGCCGCCGCCGATTGCCGCCCCCGCCAGCGGATTGCCGACCGCGGCGCCTATGATCGCGCCCGTCGCCGCACCCACGCCCGTGCCGATGAACGTGCCCTTCTCACGGGTCGAGAGCGGCTGTCCCGAGCATCCCATGACCACCACGACTGCAACCGCCACCAAGAGGCCTTTAATCAACGATGCCGCATTTTTCCGCACGGGCTTTCTCCTTCCAGACTGAGCAGTTTTCATGCCTGCTGACGACCCGGCTGATTTTCCCAGCCGCCGGCAGGTGAGTCTATTCAGACGCCGATAGTTTTCTACCTTATGCGCGGCCGATCAACCATAACGAACGTCAAGCTGGCCCCTGAAATTCTTACCGGTTTCTCAAATTGCCACGCACAGTAAACGAATATTCATCTTCATCACTCGCCGCAACTGGATCGCGCAGTCCCGCGTCGACCCTGGTGGTGAAAAAATCCGCCGCAGGTCTCGTCCGCGGCGGATCTTGACTGTATTTCGATTATTCGATATTTATGGAAATATGAAAAGAGAGGAAACCATAGCGGCACTCGCCGCGTTGGCGCAGGAGTCGCGGCTCGACGTGTTCCGGATGCTGGTGCAAAGCGGGCCCGACGGATTGCCGGCCGGCGAGATCGGTACGCGCCTCGGCGTTCCGTCGCCCACGCTTTCGTTCCATCTGAACCACCTGAAATATGCCGGCCTGGTCACCTGCCGGCGCGACAGCCGCTCGATCATCTACAGCGCCGACTACAAGGCGATGAACGATCTGATTTCCTACCTGATGGAAAACTGCTGTCGGGGGAATGCGGAACAATGCGCGCCGGCGCTCTGCAAGCCCGCGCTGAGAAACGAACGTCAAACAACTGCTCTGCATCGCGGAGCACTGAAAAAAGGAAAGGTGAGCGCATGAAACGGATGCATATCCACGTCGCGGTCAAGGAAATCCCCGAGTCGATCAAGTTCTACTCGACCATGTTCGGCGTCGAGCCGTCGGTGGTGAAAAAAGATTACGCGAAGTGGATGCTCGACGACCCGCGCGTGAACTTCGCCGTGTCCACCTTCGGGCGCGCGACCGGCCTCGATCATCTGGGGATCCAGGTCGAGAGTCCCGGCGAACTGAGCGAGATCGCCGCGCGCCTGAAAGCCGCGGAGGAGACCATCGTCGAACAGAGCAACGCCAACTGTTGCTACGCGCGCTCCGACAAGGCGTGGGCGACCGATCCGAATGGGCTGTCGTGGGAAACCTTCTTCACGCTGGGCGAGAGCACCGTTTACGGCGAGGATCTGCGGCCCTCCACCGCCGTGAAGACGGTCGCAGCGGCGCCCGCCGGCGCATGCTGTGCGAACGAATTGAAACCGGCCGCGCCGGTACCTGCTGGCGCGTGCTGTGCAAAGACCGGCGCTTGAGGCCTGACGCCGATGGCCAATCGGGAATTCGCAGTCCTCTTTTTATGCACCAGGAATTCCGCGCGCAGCATCATGGCCGAATGCGCGATGAATCGATGGGGCAAGGGCGAGTTCAGGGGTTTCAGCGCCGGCAGCAATCCCGCCGGGACCGTTCATCCGATGACGCTGCAACTGCTCAACGAGCTGAACTACGAAACGCGGCGATTGCGCAGCAAGAGCTGGGACGAATTCGCGCGACCTGCCGGCCCGCCGCTGGATTTCACGGAACTTGAAAACCGGATAAAAATTTTCACCAGCCTCCCCTTCGACTCGCTCGACCGCTTCGCCCTCGAACGCCGGGTTCGAGAGATCGGAATGCCTGCTCCCTCGCCCGCTATTCAACGGGAGAGGTTAGGTGAGGGTTCCGCGGAACCAGTAAAAGACAAATGACCCCGGATCTTGCGCACCGGGCGACCGCGGAAGGCGTCGGTACCGCGATGCTGCTGGCGGCTGTCGTCGGCTCGGGAATCATGGGCGAGCGGCTGGCGGGAGGCAACGTCGCGATCGCGCTGCTCGCCAATACCGTCGCGACCGGCGCGGCGCTGGTCGCATTGATCCTGACCTTCGGCCCGGTCTCGGGGGCGCATCTCAATCCCGCGGTGACGATCGCCGACGCGACGCTCGGCGGAATCGCATGGCGCGAGGTTCCCGTATACGTCGGCGCACAGATCGTCGGCGCATTCGCGGGAGTCGCGGCGGCGGACCTGATGTTCGGGCTGCCGATCTTTTTCGCCTCGCGGCACGAACGCAGCGGGCCCGCTCAACTGTTCAGCGAGTTCGTCGCGACCTTCGGTCTGCTCGCCGTCATCTGGGGATGCTCGCGGCGGCGGTCCTCCGCAGTGCCTTTCGCAGTCGGCGCGTATATCACGGCGGCGTACTGGTTCACCGCTTCGACTTCATTCGCGAATCCTGCAGTGACGATTGCGCGCGCCGCCAGCGACACCTTCGCCGGCATCCGCCCGGCCGACGTCCCCGGCTTCATCGTCGCCCAGATGATCGGCGCGATGGCAGCGACGTGGCTGTTCCACTGGCTCGTGCCGACGATCTCAGACGTGGCAACCGACGTACTCATGCAGCACGACGAGACGGTCTGTGACCAGGCGCTAGCTGCCGAGCCGTGAGGCAGGCGGCTGTGCCATCGAACGGATCAAGGTTTTTTGCAATCGCCGCCCGGGCTTTTGACCTGTGCCGTGCCCCCGCCTTCAATATCGCATATCGGTCCACTGAGGTCGCTGCCGGAGGCGACTCCCCCACCTGTGGTCTTCGCGATGACGACGCTGTCGGATTCGAAACACTCTGCTTGTGCCCCGCCCTGGAAGTTATTGATATGGGTCCCTTTAC
>JBOHWI010000268.1:0-7402 GCA_050736675.1 Binatus sp. (SeqCode) | reverse complement strand
GGCCTGGGATGGACGGGTTTCGATCCCACCAACGGATGCATGGTGGACGAGCGCCACATCCGGGTAGCTATCGGGCGCGACTACTCCGACGTCCCGCCGATGCGCGGCGTCTATCGAAGCCACGGCGGCAAGCAGGTGATGTCGGTAGATCTGCAAATCGAACAATTACCGGAACCCGCGCCCTCCACCGATCCCGGCAACGGCTCCAACCAACAAAACCAGCAGTAACCTCCCTACCCTTCCGCTCCCAGTGCCAGCGGCGGCATCATTGCCGCCTCCGGCTGAGGCTGGCGTCTTCTTAAAAGCCGACGCGACCATGCCTTCGCGATCAGCTTCAACATCGACGCCTCGAACAGCGCCGACGGCGGCTTCATCATGTTGATCACTTCGCCGATACGTTCCGCGATCGCCGGATCGTCATTCGCTACTGCGAACATCTTGCCAATCAGCGGATCGATCGCGCGATTGATCATTGGACGCTTGCCTTCGGTGCCGGGAATTCTGAAGTCCGACCCGGTCGCTAATCCCCATGGCTCGGACTGGAAGCGCGCCTGCGCTGCGAAGAATCTTCGCGGCAGCTCGACATCGTTGAGGCCGCTCTCTTTCAGACACTCGCCGAGGATCAGCGCCGACAACGCGCCCGACGTCATCCCCTGCCCATAGACTGGATTAAAGGCGCACGACGAATCGCCGAGCGCGATAAAGCCGTCGAGCCGCGCGCCCCATTTGTCATAGTGGCGCCAGCGGTTTGCCATTTGCCGGTGCGAATAGACCTGCGAAAGCGGTTCCGCGAGCGCGACTTCCTGGGCGATTATCGGCGAGCGCAGTTGCGCGAGCTTGGCGGTGAATTCGACCTCGTTGCTGGGCGGATAATGCCCTCCGATTCCCGCCAACGAAACGATCATCCGATTACCCTCGATCGGAAACAGCACGCCTGCGGTCAGAAAACTCTGCGCGATCGGGTCGATCCAGATTCCCTTCCACCACCAATCCTTCGGGCGCCGATCCGGATTCACCTTGTACCATCGCGACGCGTACCCAGTATGAGAATCGACCACCGTCTCGGGCGGCATCGGCAGGCCCAGGGCTTCGATCCACAATGGTATTTTGGTCGCGCGCCCGCTTGCATCGACGACGAGGTCGCCGGTCAGCGTGAATGCGGCGGCGCCGTCGCGCGGATTCACTTTTACTCCGCCGACCCGAATCGAATTGCCGTTGCCGCGGATCGTCTCGAAGCCGACCGCTTCGGCCCGTTCGATCAGCTCGATGTTCGGCACTCTGCGGAGCAGCTCGCGCACGGTCGCCTCGATCAGCACGCGGCTGGCGAACAGGGTCGTGATGGCGTTGGGAATCCGCTGAGCCCATCCGTCCGCTCTGAGCGCGGCAAAGTCGCGGCCGAAATTGATCTCGATCGCGCCGCGCTCGATCATCGTCGTCTCGAAGCCCGGGAACAGCCGGTCCAGCTCGAGCCGCCCGCGCATCAGCAGAGCATGCACGTGCCTGCTTTGCGGAACGCCCGGCCGCTCATGCGCGCCGACAGGATAAGCGTCGCGGTCGATGACGGTTACCTTGTCGTAGAACCCGCCGAGCACGCGCGCCGCACAAAGCCCCGCCATGCTGCCGCCGATCACAATCGCATGAGTGTTTCTCATCTAATGTGTTGTCCTCGATCGTAACTCAATCGAAACCGCGCCGACGAAACAAGTTCATCGGAGCCAACGTTCGAACCGGACGGTCCGCCTTCTATGGACCCAGCGCGGCCTGATAAAATCGAAGGAGAACCCCGGCTGAATTGATCGCGTGTCAAAAAATAGAAAAATGAACGGCGATGCGCCTGAGAAGCCGCGCGTCGTTGTCGACTTCGAGCTCCTCCGCAGCTTCGCCGCTCAGAACTTCCGCGACCTTGGCGGTCATCCAGCGGCGAATCGCAACCGCGTCCGCACCGGGACGATATTCCGTTCCTCGCATCTCGCCGAAGTTCCACCCGAGAGTCCCATCAGCCGGCTGAAGCTTCGCACCCTCGTCACCCTTCAGAGCCGCGCGGAAGTCAAACACCTTGGTGCGCCTCAGCCCGCCGCGCGCGATGGTGTGCGATGGGAGCACATCCCGATGGGCGACGAATGGTTCAACGACCAGGGCTACACGCGCGTTGCGCCGGAGCCCGGCCGCGAGCACCTGGCGCTCGTGACGCACTTCCGGTACGACTGGCGCCGCTTCTTCAAATTGCTCGCCGAGCGCGACGTTTACCCACTGCTCTTCCATTGTTCCGCGGGGCGCGATCGAACCGGGGTCGGGGCCGCCATGCTGCTGTCAATGCTCGGGGTCGACCGCGATCGAATCGTCGCCGACTTCCTCGAAAGCAACCTGGTTTACACCAAAATTCCGCTCGCCGCCGCGCAACTCGATCCGGTCTTTGAACTAGTCGACGAGAACGGCGGCATCGAAGGCTTCATGCGCGAGGTCATCGGTCTCGCGCCGGCGGAGCTGTCGATCATCCGGAAAGAACTGCTGGAAGAGTAGCGATCAGGCGGGCAGGTAGCCGTCGCGCAGCAGCGACTTGGCGATGATCATCCGCTGCACTTCGCTGGTGCCCTCACCGATTTCCGAGAGCTTGGCGTCGCGCATGTAGCGCTCGACCGGAAAGTCGGTGACGTAGCCGTAGCCGCCGTGAATCTGCACGGCTTTGATCGTCGACCACATCGCGGTTTCCGACGCGAACAGCTTGGCCATCGCGGCCTCGCGCGCAAACGGCTTGCCCGCGTCCTTCAGCGCAGCGGCGCGGCAGATGAGCATCCACGACGCGTCGATCCGTGTCGCCATGTCGGCGAACATCCACTGGATTGCCTGGAACTCAGCGATCTTCTTGCCGAACTGGCCGCGTTCGAGCGCGTACGCCCGCGCTTCTTCGAAACCGCCGCGCGCAATTCCGGCCGCGAATCCGGCGATTCCGATTCGTCCCGCTTCGAGCACCTTGAGCGTATCCCGATAGCCGGCGCCGAGGTCGCCGACCAGATTGCGCGCCGGCACCGTGACGTTTTCGAGATTGACCTCGGCCGTGTCCGACGCGCGCAGTCCCAGCTTCTCGATCTTCTTTCCGTTCGACAGCCCCGCCGTGCCGCGATCGACGATGAATGCCGATACGCCGTCGCGCCCGCGCGTTTGATCGGTGATCGCCATCACGACATACACGTCGGCGACCGTGCCGTTGGTGATGAACATCTTGGAGCCGGTGATCGAATAGTTGTCGCCGACGCGCGTCGCCTTGGTATGCATCGCGGCCGCGTCGGATCCGGAGCTTGGCTCAGTCAGGCACCACGCGCCGATCTTCTTCGCCGCCAGCATGTCGGGAACGTAATGCCGGCGATGCTCGTCGGACGCGAATCCGGCGATGTGCCCGGTCGAGAGCGACATGTGCGCGGCGCAGGTCAGCCCGATCGACGCGTCGTAGCGCGACAGTCCCTCGATCACGAGCACCTGCGAGAGCGTGTCCGCCCCGCCGCCGCCGTATTTTTCCGGGAATGCAACGCCGAGAAAGCCGAGCCGCCCGAGCTGCTCGACGATATGCCGCGGGAAGGTCTCGTCCTTGTCCCACCTGGTCGAATGCGGCTTGATCTCGCGCTCGGCGAAGTCCGTGAGCGTCTCGCGGATGCGGCGCTGCTCTTCGGTCAGATCGAAATTCATCCGAACCTAGGTACGAGGCGCGACATTCTCGCGCACCCATTTTACGATGTCTTCGGTCGAGGCGCCGGGAGTGAAGATTTGCCGCACGCCCATCTCTTTGAGCTTGACGGCGTCGTCGTCGGGGATGATCCCGCCGCCGAACAACGCGACGTCGCCGGCGCCGCGCTCCTTCAACAGGCGCATCACCTCGGGGAACAGCGTCATATGCGCGCCCGACAGCACGCTTAATCCCACCGCGTCAGCGTCCTCCTGCACGGCGGCTTCCGCGATCATTTCGGGCGTCTGATGCAGTCCGGTGTAGATGACCTCGAAGCCGCCGTCGCGCAGCGCGCGCGCGATAATTTTTGCGCCGCGATCGTGACCGTCGAGCCCCGGCTTCGCAACCAGAATTCTGAGTCTCTTTTCCGCCATCGCCTAAATCCAACCTGGATCTGTGTACACGCCGAACTCGGCGCGAAAAATATCGGATACTTCGCCGACCGTCGCGTCGCGGCGCACCGCCGCGCAAATCGGCCCCATCAGATTCTCGCCCGAGCGGCATGCCTCGGAGACGCGCGCCAACGCATCCTTGACGGCGACCGCGTTGCGCTCGCGCTTGACCTTGCGCACGCGCTGAATCTGTCGCTCTTCGATTTTGGGATCAATCTTGAGCGTTGCGATCGGAATTTCTTCGGGGATTGAATATTTGTTCACGCCAACGACCGTCTTGATCCCCTGTTCGAGCTGACGCTGAAAATGAAACGCGGACTCGGCGATTTCGCGCTGCGGATAGCCCGTCTCGATCGCCTTGACCATCCCGCCCATCTCGTCGATGCGCCGGATATATTCGTTGGCCTCGCGTTCCATCCGGTCCGTCAGCGCCTCGACCGCGTAGCTGCCGCCGAATGGATCAATCGTATTCGTCACTCCCGTCTCCTCGGCAATGACCTGCTGCGTGCGCAGCGCCACCATCACAGCCTGTTCGGTCGGCAGCGCGAGCGTCTCGTCCATCGAATTGGTGTGCAGCGACTGGATTCCGCCGAGCACGCCGGCCAGCGCCTGGATCGCGACGCGCACCACATTGTTGATCGGCTGCTGCGCTGTCAGGGACGCGCCCGCGGTCTGCGCATGCGTACGCAGCATCATCGATTTTGGATTCTTCGCACCGAAACGATCCTTCATGATTCGCGCCCACATCCGGCGCGCAGCGCGGAGCTTGGCGACTTCCTCCAGAAAATCGTTGTGCAGGTTCCAGAAGAACGATAGCCGCTGCGCGAATTCATCGACGCCGACGCCGCGCTTGATTGCCTCCTCGACGTAGCAGATACCGTCGGCAATCGTGAATGCCAGTTCCTGCACGGCGGTCGAGCCGGCCTCGCGGATGTGGTAGCCGGAGATCGACACTGCGTGCCAGCGCGGGACCTTGCGCGCGCAGAACTCGATCATGTCGGTGACGATTCTGAGCGCCGGGCGCGGCGGGCAAATCCATTCCTTCTGCGCGATGTACTCCTTGAGCATGTCGTTCTGAATCGTGCCGCCGACGCGTTCCCACGGAATACCGTTGCGCTCAGCAACGACCAGGTACATCGCGAGCAGAATCGACGCCGAACAATTCACCGTCATCGACGTGGTCACGCGGTCGAGCGGAATTCGATCGAACAACGTCGCCATGTCGCGGACCGTCGAGACCGAGACGCCCTCGCGTCCGACTTCGCCGAGCGCGCGTTCGTGGTCGGCGTCGTAGCCCATCAGCGTCGGCATGTCGAAGGCGGTGGAGAGCCCATCCTGGCCCTGGCCGAGCAGAAAGTGGAAGCGCGCGTTGGTGTCCTCGGCGAGCCCGAAGCCGGCGAACTGGCGCATCGTCCACAAGCGCCCGCGATACATCGAGCCGTACACGCCGCGTGTGTACGGAAACTCACCCGGGTTGCCGAGCGCGTCGTCGTACGAGCCGGGCACGTCGTCGGGGGTGTAGAGCGGGTCGAGTTCTACGTCCGACACGGTCGAGAAGCGAACGGGGCGCTCGCTGGCCCGTTTATAGGTCGTCTCGAGCCATTTTCTCTTGTTGTTGTTGCTCACTGACGCTCACCGGTTATCGAGCACGCTGCCCGCGATTACCAGGCGCTGAATCTCGGAGGTCCCTTCGTAGATCTCGGTGATCTTTGCGTCGCGGAAAAAGCGCTCGACCTTGAACTCCTTGGTGTAGCCGTAGCCGCCGTGAATCTGCACCGCCTCGGTTGCCGACTTCATCGCGGTTTCAGCGGCGAACAGTTTCGCCATCGCGGATTCCTTGGTGCACGACTCACCGCGATCTTTCAACGTGGCTGCGCGATGCGTCAGCAGGCGGGCCGCGTCGATCTCGACCGCCATGTCGGCGAGCTTCCACTGGATCGCCTGGTACTGCGCGATCGGCTTGCCGAAGGTCAGGCGTTCCTGCGCGTACTTCAACGACGCTTCGAGCGACGCGCGCGCGATTCCCAGCGCTTGCGACGCGATTCCGATGCGGCCGCCGTCCAGAGTCTTCATCGCAACCTTGAACCCCTGCCCTTCCTCGAGCAGCAGATTTTCGCGCGGCACGCGCATATCCGAAAAACTGAGCTGCGCGGAATGCGCGCCGTGAATTCCCATTTTGTCTTCGACGCGCGTGACCGCCCATCCTCGAGTGTCGGTCTCGACGGCAAACGCACTGATTCCATGATGCCCCTGCTCGGGCTTCGTCATCGCAAACACGATCGCGACCTTGGATTGCGGCGCATTGGTGATGAAATTCTTGGTACCGTTGATCACATACGAGTCGCCGTCGCGCACCGCGCGCGTCTTCTGACCCGCCGCGTCCGAACCGGCCTGCGACTCAGTCAGGGCAAAGCATCCGAGCCAGGCGCCAGTCGCCATCTTCGGGAGAAAATGGCTCTTTTGCTGCGCCGTACCGAGTCCGAGAAGCGGCCACGACGCGAGCGAGCAATGCGCCGACATGATCACCGCCGTCGAAGCGCATTCGACCGCAAGTTCTTCGAGCACCAGCGAATACGCGACATGGTCGAGGCCTGCGCCGCCGTATTGTTCGGGGATGAATATGCCGAGCATTCCGAGCCGGGCAAGCTCGTCGATCGCTTCGGCCGGATAGCGATGCGAGCGGTCGGCCTCGACCCCGATCGGTCCCAGCTTCTCGCGCGCGAAGCGGCGGGCAACGTCGCGGGCGCCGCGTTGCGCTTCAGTGAGTTCGAGATCCATCTCGATCCAATATCTATCTTAGAGTCATAGGCGGGGTCGATAGAATCGCGGGTTGATTTTACAGATCGCCTAGAACGTTCACTCTGAGCGATCGTTCCAGCATTCAACGGCCGATAGCGGCCGCCGGGGGCGGAACGATTAGGAACGCTCCATGATTGCGGACCGTCTGCACGGTCGCCCGATTCCGTGTCGCATCGACCGTCACCGCGCCGTCGAGGTCGATGCGCATCAGGATCGCGCCGGCATCGACGTAGCGTTCGACGACGGCTGGCGCCGGGAAATGAAAATTATTCAGATATCCGTCCGAGATCACCGCCGCGCCCGGATGGACTGCGGCAATGAATGCCGGCGTCGAGGAAGTCGCGCTGCCATGATGAGGCACCTTGAGTATCGTAGCGTGAAGGTCGCCGTCGCGCGCGAGCATCGCACGCTCGCCGGCCGACTCGATATCGCCGGTGAAGAGGATTGACGTGGTGCCGAAATCCAATCGGAGCACCATCGAGCTGTTGTTGTG
>JBOHWI010000267.1:0-11344 GCA_050736675.1 Binatus sp. (SeqCode) | reverse complement strand
ATACTCAACATGGCTAATCCAACCCTCGCCGCCAACGCATTCATCTCAGAACTGACGATTCGCGCCAATCTGCACTCATCCTTCCTCACCTTCTTCACACCCGCCGATCGTCAGATCCCTGCACGACCAAATTCATTCCGTCACCTTCGTCCCTCGGATCGGACGGAAGAGATGGAAGAGTTAGGAGGAAATGTCAACCAAATCAAAAATTCTCGAAATTCGGATTCAGAACAGCGTTTGTTTCCTCGACTCATTTCAACCATGATTCAGCGCGACAGCGTCGTGCGGCGCCGCAGCACAAACCAAAAATCACTGGGTGCAGGGGTCACCCCTGCAAGTTTGACATCGGCTAATGCCGTTGGTACATCCGATCTAGAAGAGGACGCCATGCAAATTACCGGACTGCAACAGTTTCTCGATATTCTGACCGTTCCCGACAACGTCCCGATCATCGCGATGCTGATTCTCGTGATGTTTTTCACTTACGTTGCGCTCAAGCAGGCGCGGCGCAACGATCAGTTGATCGAGCATGGGCATCGCGAACGCATTATCGACGAGATGAGGAAGTAGGGGGGCGGGATGCCATTTGAAATCATCGCCGAGAATTGCACCGGATGCAGCGCGTGCGAGAAACGCTGCCCCACCGGCGCCATCTCGGGCCTGTCGAAAAAGGTCTATTACATCGAGGCCGCCATGTGCATCGATTGCGGCGCGTGCGGCGTGATTTGCCCCGACGACGCGATCATGAACAATCACGGCGAGATCACCCACGTGCTCAAGCGCGCCGAGCGCCCGGTCGCCGTCGTCCATCCCGACAACTGCAACGGATGCGGCGTGTGCGTGGACGTTTGCCCGTTCGATTGTATCGCGCCGTCGCCGGAGAACACGGCGGTCTATCTCGGCAAGGTGCAGGTAAACGAGAAGACCTGCGTCGGATGCCTGCTCTGCGAAGAGGTCTGCGGATGGGACGGAATCTACATCATGCCGTCCGGCCAGAAGGAGGCGTTCCTGAGTTCGATCGGCTACGAGACCGGCGAGAACGACGCCGCCTGACGCTTTTTTCAGTATCCACGCGGATGCTGCTTTTTTCAGTATCCACGCGGACTCTGCTCCTATTCGCAGCCCTGCTTTTTCTGACGCATCAACCAGTTCTTGCCGCGGATTTATCGCCGGGGCCCGAGAGCGGCGCCGATGCGGCGTGCACCGAAATCAAGACCGCGCTGCATGGATTGGCTGAGGCGGAGCACGACGAGTCGCTGGCGCTCGATCTCGCCTCGAGCGGCGGCAATTCATCCGCGATCGTCGCCGCGCGACTATCGACACTACTCGATCGCACGCAGGATCTGCGCGTCGCGCTCAAGCACGCGCGTCAGAATGCGGCGGCGCGCGACCCGATGGCCGATCAATGCACAAAGATGGGATTTCGCGCGCTGGTGATATCCGAGAAGCTCACTTCCGGCGTGGAAGGCGTATTGTTCGGCGACGACGATTCGCTGGCGCAGGCGCCCGAGGTGGAGACTAACCCTGCTGCGCCCGCTGCATCGCCGCATGTTCGGCAACCCTGACCTGCCGCGCGGACGCTCTGCGCGGAACGAACACATAGGCAATCGCGAGCATCAGCAGAACCGCCTGCGCGAGCAGCGATTGAATGGTCGGGAACAGACCGAGCATCGGGAGCGTCGGCGCATAGTTCACGAAGGTGGCCGGAACTACCGACGCTTCCTGCAAGCTCGCGATGCCCTGCCCGACGAACACGATCGCCAGCGCGTACAGCAGGAACGAGGTCGCGTAGAAAAAGATGCTCATCGGGATTCGATCGGCGGCGCGCTTGATGACGAAGAACGAGGCGGCCAGCGCGACCGCGGCCGCAACGATGCCGGCCGTAACCGCGTGACGGTCGACCGCTTCGGTCGCGCCGCTGGTGAGCGCCTGAAAGAATACGATCGTCTCGGCGCCTTCGCGCATCACGGCCAGGAACGCGGTCAGCCCGAGCGCGAGACCGGGAATCGCGCTGCGCTCGGCGCTCTCGAGTTTGTGCGAGATAAATTTCATCCAGCGATCGGCCTGGCCCTTCGAGGTCATCCACGAACTGACGTAAAAGAGGGTCGCGGCGGCGAACAGTTGGAAGACGCCTTCGAGCGTGTCGCTGGCGTCGTCGGTGATTACGTGATTGACCGCCCACGCCAGCACGATGCTCGCGACGATCGCGGCAACCGCGCCCGTGTAAACGTCACGCGAGCGGCCGATTCGTCCTCCCGCGCGAGTGGCAGCCGCGAGCGCGACGATGACCAGCATCGCTTCCATGCCTTCGCGGAAGAGCAGGCCGAGCGAATAGAAGAAGTAGGCGACGGCGGTTTGGGTCATGGAGCCTTTGCGGCGAATTCTGAGAATGATTCTCAATTACGAGAATAGGCCGCATTTGTACCGTTGTCAAATTCCCTCGTGGTCTAAGAAGCGTCGCGTTGGTGGTTTCGGTTGACATCAGGTGCTTGATGCATGATGATCGCGTCGTGCGTACTACGCTTGATATCGATAACGACGTCTTGGAAACGGCCAAGGAACTCGCCGCCAAGCGGGGAACTACCATGGGACGCGTGGTTTCAGATCTGATCCGTAGCGCGTTGGCTCCGCGAACCGGTTCGGCCCGCATTCGTAATGGCGTACCGGTCTTGCCGAAGAGGCCTCATGCGAAACTCGTCACTCCAGAGCACGTGAACCGACTTCTGGATGAGGACTGAGCGGTTTAGCGTTCGCAGATGATTGCTCTGCTGGACGTGAACGTGCTCGTGGCGTTGTTCGACCCTGCCCATCTGCACCATGAGGCGTCCCACGCCTGGTTCGGTCCCAATCGAAGCCTGCGGTGGGCGACCTGTCCGCTCACCGAAAACGGATTGATACGCGTATTGTCGAACCCCGGGTATCGAGGTAGCCGCACTACAATCGATGACGCGGCCGCGCGTCTGCATAAATTTTGCTCGGAGCCTCAACACGTATTCTGGCCCGACTCGACCAGCGTTCGCGACCGCCGACTGTTCCGGTGGAACCACGTACAAGGGCATCGCCAAATCCCTGACGTGTATCTACTAGCCCTCGCGGTCGCAAACGACGGGCGCTTAGTCACTTTCGACTCGGCAATTTCTCTGAGGACGGTCGAAGGCGCGACGCCGCACAATCTGGAAGTTCTGGCAGCTTGAGGCCGTGAAAACACCTCAAGAACGGCGACTCGCCGTCTGAGGCAAGTGCTCTTGACAGCCAGTCAAAGCTCAACTTACACTACAATTAATTGCTTAAAAGGGTGTGGACGCATAGGACTTGTAACCCTCTGCTTAAGGCCGCCCCATCGCAGCGGCTTCGGATACGCTTGGCCGAAGCACAGGGGAATGCATGTCCAAGTACTCATCCCATTTCAGCCGGATCCGGCTCGGCATCGTTGCAATCCTCGCCGCACCCATATGGGTTGCTCTTATGGGCGCGGGGGGGGCGCAAATGGAACAACTGCGCCGCTTCCTGCCGTTCCGAGCCCCGCGCCAACCGCTTGTGCGATCTGCTTCGATGCAGCTACCGGCCACTTCTATCAGTACGTCTCTGATCCGGGGATAACGTGGCAGCAGGCCGAGACCTTGGCTGCCGGGTCGACGTATGGGGGAGCTTCCGGTTATCTTGCGACGGTTACCTCGACCGACGAATTCAATTTCATAAACAACATCGTTTTCTCGGCGGCCAATTTTCCCAGTGGCATCCCGGCCAACGTGTACGTCGGCGGCAGCGATAGTAGCGTACCCGGAACCTGGGCGTGGGTAACTGGTCCGGAAGGCGCTGAAAACAGCGGCAACGGACTAGTCTTCTATTCGAGCGACATGGTTCAGAACGGCTTGATCGCGCCTTGGGATTCACATGATAGCCAGAGTCAGATCGACGGCTCGACGATGGAATACTATTTGTACCTTAACGGCTGGTTCGAAGCGGGCTTCTCCGTCAACACTGGAACCGCAATTGGGAGCGTAGGTGCAGGTGGCAATAGCGGCTATTTGGTCGAGTACTCGCCGGTTCTCTATAACTCCGGCAATAGTCACTACTATCAGTACGTTTCCGATCCGGGCATAACTTGGCAGCAGGCAGAGACACAAGCTGCCGCGTCGACCTATGAGGGGTCTTCGGGTTATCTAGCCACGGTTACCTCGACCGACGAATTCAATTTCATAAACAACGTCGTTTTCTCGGCAGCCAATTTTCCCAATGGCATCCCCGCCAACGTGTACGTCGGCGGCAGCGATACCAGCGCACCCGGAACTTGGGCGTGGGTAACTGGTCCGGAAGGCGCTGAAAACAGCGGCAACGGACTAGTCTTCTATTCGAGCGACATGGTTCAGAATGGCTTGATCGCGCCTTGGGATTCACATGATAGCCAGAATCAGATCGACGGCTCGACCGGGGAGTACTATTTGTACCTCAACGGTTACTTCGAAGCGGGCTTCACCGTAAATTTTGGAACCGCGATTGGCAGTGTCGAGGGAGGTGGCAATAGCGGCTATTTGGTCGAGTACTCGCCACAGGCCTCAACGCCAACGGCCACTCCCAGCGCAACCGGGACTCCGACCGCAACTGCCACGGCAACGCAGATTGCGACTGCCAGCGCAACCCAGACCTCGACGCCAACCGCGACTGCAACGCCAACGGTTACGGCCACCGCCACTGCAACTCAGACAACTACGGCAACCGCAACTCCTACCGTCACAGCGACGCCAACCGCCACAGCGACCGGAACGGCAACGGCGACTCCCACGGCGACGGCGACTGCAACCCCAACGGCAACTGCCACGGCAACACAGACAGCGACGCCGACGGCGACTGCCACGGCAACAGAGACCACGACGCCAACAGCCACTCCCACGCCGCCGTTTGGAAGGTTGAGCGTCTTTGGCAACTTGAGTTTCGGCAAGGTGAAGGTCAATTCAACCAAGAGCAAAAAGCTCAAAGTTCAAAACAAAGGCAACGGTTCTCTTCAGGTGACGGTCGGAACGATTGAATCACCGTTCACCGTCACGGCAGGCAGCGGCACATTCACCCTGGCTAAAGGAAAGAAGGAAATCGTAACGGTGCAGCTTAAGCCGACCGCCAAGGGTCCTGTCAAAGCTCAAATTCTGAGCATCACCAGCGACGATCCCAACCGTCCGTCGCACCCAGTGACGGCTACCGGTTCAGGAAAATAACCTCTCGCAGCGCCCCCCTTGAGGTCGTGAATCGACTTCTGGATGAGTTCTGAGTGGCCACTTGCGATGGCGGGCGGCCCGGTAGTACCTTCGGAGGTGAAGCGGGCCCGCCGATTTTTCGTGCGCACGGCCAGCTTCGCGTTTTTTTGGAGCCGGCAAAGATCACAGGGCGGACGATCTCCTGATGCGATGCGTCTATTGCAGCAAGCGCGCCGGTTTTATCCGCCGCGTATGTGCGCCGTGTGCGAAAGTGGTCGCAATCGTGGACCGCGCCGGCGGTGAAGTGGGATTGGCGGGGCTGGTAGATATTTTCGTCGCGGAGGGTCTGACTCGCGAGCAGGTGGACTTGGTGCTCGACGCGCAGGTCGGCGACGCGCCCACAATTCGCGACCGGCTGACCTCGAGCATGACCAATGTCCTGATGCGCAATCTCGGGATGCCGGGGCGTCAGTCGCCCGAAGACGTGATGAAGGTGCGCACGGCGATGGGCGGCGGCGGCGGCGCGGGCACATGGGTGGGAGGCGAGGAGCCGCCCGAGCATCATTAGCCGCCCTGGTCAACGATGGAAAAGGACCGTAGCGATTTTGCCGTGATGAATCGGATGATCGATCACATCCGGCTGCTGATCGCCGTCGATGACGAGGCGATTCCGGTCAAGAAGAAACTCGAAGCGCAGGCGATGCTCAAAGACTTCCAGGCGCTGCTCGCGGAAGCGCCCGAAAATCAGGAGCGCGGCCGGATCAAAGGTTACTACGAAATCCTGTGCCGCGACGTTGGCGACGAAGCCGACGTTGCGGCGTTGCTCAGCTCGCTCAAGAATTATATCCCGTACCTTTAGTTTGCGGTCGAAAACTTTCGGAGAGACGTATGAGTTTGCAGCAGATAGGAGTAATCGGGGCGGGGCAGATGGGGGCGGGAATCGCGCAGGTCGCGGCGCAGGCCGGGCTCGCGGTCGTGATGCATGATATCGCGCCGGAGATGTGCAAACGCGGGGTCGATTCGATCGCGCGCAACCTGGACCGGATGATCCAGCGCGGGCGCTTCAAGCACGAAGAGCGCGAGCGCGTGATGCGCCGCGTCGAGACCACGATCAATCTCGAGGACCTGGCCAAGGTTCCGTTCGTGATCGAGGCGGTGATCGAGAACGAGGACGCCAAGATCGCCGTGCTGCAGAAGCTCGACAAGGTCTGCCCGGCGGAGACGATTTTCGCCTCGAACACGTCGTCGATTTCGATTACCAGAATGGGGGCGCGGACTTCGCGCGCGGACCGCGTAATCGGGATGCATTTCATGAATCCGGTGCCGGCGATGAAGCTGGTCGAAATAATCCGCGGGCTGGCGACCTCGGAAGCGACCTTCCAGCAGACCCGCGCGCTGGCCGAGCAGCTCGGCAAGACCACGATGACGGCGCAGGATTTTCCCGGGTTCATCGTCAATCGCGTGCTGCTGCCGATGATCAACGAAGCGATTTACACGATGTACGAAGGCGTCGGCGGCGTGACCGATATCGACACCGCGATGAAGCTCGGCACCAACCAGCCGATGGGTCCGCTCGAGCTGGCGGATCTGATTGGGCTGGACACCTGCCTCGCGATTATGGAGGTGATGCATCGCGTGCTGGGCGACGACAAGTACCGGCCGTGCCCGCTGCTGAAGAAGTACGTCGATGCCGGCTACCTCGGGAAAAAATCGGGCCGCGGCTTTTATGTATATGATGAGAAGGGCACGTTGATTCCGCCACCGCGCTAAGCTTGGCAACAGGGAGGAAACGAGCATGTCAGTAAAGGCATTCATCCTTATAGACACGTCGCCGGGAAAAGCGCGCGAAGTCGCAACCAAGATTCGCGGCGTCGCCGGAGTTTCCGTGGCGCATGCGGTCACCGGCCCGCACGACATTATCGCGATCTGCGAGGCGCCGGACGTGACCTCGCTCGGCGAGCTGGTCGTGCACAAGATTCAGAGCGTGATCGGCGTCAACCGGAGCCTGACTTCGATTGTCGCGGACTGAAGATCGCGGGGCTCGCGGGCGCGGCGAATCGTATAGAATAAAAGCAGATTGCGTTCAGGAAGAATGTATCGATGGCTGAACTACCGGTAATCAAGCGGCTCAAAAAAGACCTCGAGACGCTCAAGCGCGAACTCACCGTGGACTTGCC
Organism: Binatus sp. (SeqCode); assembly: GCA_050736675.1. Lineage (GTDB taxonomy): Bacteria > Desulfobacterota > Binatia > Binatales > Binataceae > Binatus. The sequence continues at coordinate 3,978 of JBOHWI010000267.1, read as the reverse complement.
CAAGGAACTCGAGCGCGCACGTGCGCACGGCGATTTGTCCGAAAACGCGGAATGGGCGATGGCGAAGCAACGGCAGGAGTTCCTGCGTGCGCGAGTCGGCAATCTGGAGACCCGAATCGCTGAGCTCACAATGATCGACCTCGAGACTATTCCGCACGACACTGTCGGCCTGGGCAGCCGCGTTCACCTCGAGGATCTCGATGAAGGCGGCGTCTTGGTGTTTGAGATCGTCGTGCCGGAGGAGGTTGACGGCGCGCAGAACCGCATCTCGCTGTCGTCGCCGCTGGGCCGCGCGCTAATCGGCAAGGCGGCTGAGGACGATATCGAAGTCGTCACGCCCAAGGGCAAGCGCGCGTACATGGTAAAGGAGCTCACGACGATCCACGCGATCCTCGCGGCCGAGAACGGCACCAAGTAAGAATCGAGAAGCGGTGCTCCTCGCCCCGCACCCCGCGGCAGGGGTGACCCCTGCACCCGGTATCAAGAAAGAAAAGAAAGGATGCGGGCTGACGCCCTGTTAGGAGGTTTTGGGCGCGAGGACGCGAAGCGGGCTAGTGCCCGTGACGCGGATATATCTCGATGGCTCTTTCTCAAATAGTTCTGACAGGCGCGAAGCGCCGCATCTTCTCTTTTCTTATTGCCGAGGGCAGAGGTCACCGATGCCGGGGTGCGGGGCGAGGAGCCCCGCGCTCGATCAATCGCCGTACATCGAATCGATCTGATCCTTGAAGTGCGCCTGTACGATCTTGCGGCGCACCTTGAGCGACGGGGTCAGCTCGCCGTTTTCCTGGGTGAACGGCTGCGGGACGACGGTGAATGTCGCGATCGCTTCGACGTCTGAGAGTTGCTTGTTGATTTCACGGATACGAGTCTGCAGGAAGGTCTTCAGCTCGCGGGATTTTGCGAGCGCGTCGGCGTTCTTTGGATCGAGGTTGTTCTCTTTCAGAAAGTCGACGAGGTTTTCGTAGTCCGGCACTATCAGCGCCGCGAGGTGCTTGCGGCGGTCGCCGATCACGCAGGCCTGGCTGATGAATTTGTCGCCGGTGAGCTTGCCTTCGACGTAAGCGGGCGAGACGTTCTTGCCGCTCGACAGCACGATGATTTCTTTTTTGCGGTCGGTGATCGCGATGTAGCCCTCGACGTCGATCTTCGCGATGTCGCCGGTATGGAGCCACCCCTCTTCGTCGATTGCCGCCTTCGTTTCGGCCTCGAGTTTGTAGTAGCCCTTCATGATATTCGGCCCGCGCAGCAGCAACTCGCCGTCGGCTGCGGTTTCGGCCTGAATCCGCGCCAGCGGCAGGCCCACGGTGCCGATTCGCGTCTTGCCGTTATGCAGGTTGCACGCAACGACGGGCGCCGCTTCAGTCAGGCCGTATCCTTCGACGATTGGAACTTCGGCGGCCGACAGGAAGCGGTTGATCTCGGTCGGCAGCGGCGCGCCGCCGGAAATCACGTAACGGATTCGACTGCCGAAGATCGCGCGCACTCGCGCGAACACCAATCGCCTGAACAACGCCATCGAGAGTGCCAGTAACGGCGGAAGCGGCTTGCCGCGATGCCGATATTCGGCCGCTTGTTCGCCGGCCGCGAGCGCCATTTTGAACAGCCGCTGGCGCATCGGAGGCGAGGTCTCGACCGTGCGCATCACGCGGCTGTGGATCACTTCGAGCAGGCGCGGCACCGTCAGCACGACGGTCGGCTCGACCTCGGTCAGGTTCGATGCTATCTGTCCGAGACCCTCGGCAAACGCGATCGTTCCTCCCGCCATCGTCACCGTGTAGTAGCCCGCCGTCCGTTCGAACGAATGCGCGATGGGCAAATGCGACAGCGTCATGTCGGTATTGTTGAGCGCAAGCGCTGCGAGCGAGTCCTCGGCATTGGCAAGCAGGTTGCCGTGCGAGAGCATCACGCCTTTCGAAGTGCCGGTGGTGCCCGACGTATAGATTATCGTCGCGAGGTCGTCGCTGCTGCCCTCGACGATCGCGGCGGGCGTCTCGGCGCTCACCGACGCCGCGGTCTTGACGGCGGGCTTGCCGTCAGTTGCAGGTGCGGATTCCGCGCCATCGTGCATCGCGACAATCGCCGTCACGTCGGGAATCGAAGCGCCGAGGCCGAGAATTTTTTTGACCATCTCGGGCCCGTTGGCCGCGATTATTTTCGCTCCCGAGTCGCCGATCACGTGCGCGGTCTCTTCGAGCCCGCTGGTGGTGTAGAGCGGCACGACGATCGCGCCCAGCCCCAGCACAGCCTGATCGACGACGATCCATTCGGGGCAATTGTCCGAGAGGATGGCGACCCGGTCGCCGGGGCGCACGCCCAGACCCCGCAGGCCGGCGCGCAGCTTTCCCGCGGCGTCGGAAACTTCGGTCCACGAGTGGTCGGTCCAGACTTTGTCGCGCTTGTCCTTCAGAAACGTCCGCGCCCCGTACTTCTGTACCTGCGCCTCGAAGGACTGGGAAAGCGTCGCCACGCGATCGGACATGATGAAACCAAGACCTCCTCTCCTCAACTAGTAGCCGAAAGATTTGTTTCCGCCAATCGCGGGCCGATCTCGGTTTGCCTCGCTCGGCGGCCTTGTTGATCTGCAAACGCGAAGCGCTTGAAATTGCTCGCGAATTACAGGCATAATCGCCCGATTCATGAATCCGAAGCCGTTGAACGCAGCCTCAGCCGCCTCGATCGGCGCGGCCAACGCTCGTCAGGCATTTGCTTATTGATAGCGCAGAGGTGACGCTTCGATGCTCGAGCATCTGTACTTCCCGCACGACATTTCAACCTTCGGTCCCCAGATCGATTGGCTCTTCGAGCTGATCTTCTGGATCGTGATGGTGGTCTGGATCGCGGTGATGATCGCGATGGTGGTCTTCATGATTCGCTATCGCGCCCGGCCCGGCCATAAGGCCGAGTATCTCGAAGGCAACTCGCGGCTCGAGATCATATGGACGACGGCGACGGCGGTCATCCTGGTCACCCTGGCGTTCATGAGCCGCGCGACGTGGGCCGACATTAAAGAACACGGACCGCCGGGCGACGTGTTCTACAAGGTGAACGCGAAACAGTTCAATTGGGAAATTACTTATCCGGGACCCGACGGCAAATTCGGCACCAAGGACGATCTGATGGTCGAGAACGAATTGCACGTGCCGATCAACAAAGTCGTACGGATCGACCTGACCTCGAAGGACGTCATCCACAGTTTCTTCGTGCCCAACCTGCGGCTTAAGCAGGATGCCGTCCCCGGCCGTCTTATTCACGTCTGGTTCGAAGCGACCGAAGCCGGGCAATACGAGATTCCGTGCGCGGAGCTGTGTGGCTTCGGGCATTCGGGCATGAAGGGCAATCTCACGGTCCAGTCGCAAGAGGAATTCGACAAGTGGCTCAAAGATCAGTACTCGCAGAACAAGTGACGCCCTCATTCGCCGGCCACGCCGCACGGAGGAGCTAGTCGAAGATGAGCAGCACGGCAGCGGTTGCGGCACATGGCGCCCACGCGGAGCATCATGCGCTCGGCTTTTGGCGCACCTACGTTTTCTCCGAAGATCACAAGATGATCGCCCGGCAGTTCCTGTTCATGGCGCTGTTTATGATGTCGGTCGGCGGCCTGATGGCGATGCTGATGCGGCTCGACCTGGCGTGGCCGGACACGCAGTGGAAAATCCTCGGATACTTTCCCTCGTTCCTGCAGAGCGACAGCGCGATTACCCCGAACATCTACAACTCGATGCTCACGATGCACGCCACCATCATGATCTTCTTTGTGGTGATGCCGATCCTGGTCGGATGCTTCGGCAACTTCCTCATCCCGCTGATGATCGGCGCGCGCGACATGGCGTTCCCCAAGCTGAACATGCTGTCGTTCTGGGTCGGCGCGGTCGCCGGCGTGATCATGCTGTCGTCGTTCTTCGTCACCGGCGGGCCTGCCGCCGCGGGCTGGACGTCGTACGCTCCGCTGAGCGCGGTGCCCATATACACCGGCGT
>JBOHWI010000266.1:0-16447 GCA_050736675.1 Binatus sp. (SeqCode) | reverse complement strand
ATGCGTGACACTGCGCGCTCAGCCCGTTCCGGATACAGTTTCATTTGGCCGCCGAGGAAATTTCCCGCGACTAGTCTGCCCGCCACCAGGTCCGCGTCGGTCACGGTGCATGACTCGCCGCGGCCGTAGCATGCCGGTCCAGGATCGGCGCCGGCGCTGTCCGGGCCGACTCGAAGCGAACCGCCCGCGTCAATTCGCGCGATCGAGCCGCCGCCTGCGCCGACCGTGTGAATGTCGATCACGGGCGTGCGCACTGCGTAGCCGTCGGGATGACTCAGCGTGCGGATTTTCGCGCGGCGATCGAACAGCGACACGTCGGTCGAGGTCCCGCCCATGTCGAAAGTGATGAAACGATCGGTGCCGAACGCGCGCGCGAGGCTTGCCGCGCCAATCACGCCCGCGGCGGGGCCGGACAGAATCGTTCGGACTGGTTCCGCGCGCGCAAGTTCGGTGCCGATCGCGCTGCCGTCGGACTGCATGATTCGAAGCCGCGCACCTTCGAGCCGGGTTTCCAGATTTTTCAGATGCGACGACATCCGCGGTGCGACGTACGCATTCACTATTGCGGTCGAGAAGCGCTCGTATTCGCGATATTCGGCGAGAATCCGGTGCGAGACCGAGAGCGGGAGCCCGAGCGGTGCCAGCACGCGTGCGATCGACTCTTCGCCTTTCGGATTGGCGTACGAGTGGAGCAGGCAGATGGCGAATGCGTCGGCGCCGCTGCGCGCCGCGAGGCGGCGAATTCGCGCAAGCTCGCCGCGGGTGAGCGATTTGATGATACTGCCGTCGAAGAGAGTGCGCTCGGCGACGCCGAAGCGCATCGCGCGGGTGACCAGCGGCTCGGGCCGCGAAGGCGCCAGCGCGTAGAGGTCGTCGCGGTTCTGGCGGCCGATCTCGATCAGGTCTTCGAACCCCGCGTTGGTGAACAGCGCGACGCGCGCGCCCTTCTTCTCGAGCAGCGCGTTGGTCGCGACGGTGGAACTATAAGTCACAGACTCCGGCGCAGCACCCGCACCCCCAAGCATCTCGCGCAGGCCGCGGATTACGGCGTCGGCAGGGTCGGCCGGCGTCGACAGAACTTTGTGCACGCGGATTTTGCTTTGGTTGCCGAGAATCGCGACGAGGTCGGTGAACGTGCCGCCCGTATCTATTCCGACCAGTATCGGGCCGCCACGCTGCCGTTTCACAGAGCGCTCAGCAGTATTTTGAAATTGAGCGGATTCTTTGCGGCTTCGAAACCGGCGAGACCGTCGTCGAGGGCGAAGGTGCCGTCGATCAGCGGGCGCGGATCGATTTTGCCTGCCGCGAGCGCGTCGAGCGCGGGCTGAAAACGGCCGCATCGCGAACCGAGCACGGTAATTTCATTCACCACGATTGGCGCGAGGTTGATTGCGGCCGCCGCTGCCGCCGTGCTCTTCAGTATGATCCTTCCGCGCGGGCGGACCAGTTCAACTGCGCGACGAAAGCCGAATTCACTTCCGCTGCAATCGATCGCGACGTCGAATTTGTCCCGGATAGACGACTCCTCGACAGCTTCGAGTCCGAGGTTGGCGAGGCGTGCGAGTTTCTCCGGGTGATGGCCCGCGACGACCGGCAGATACTTCTCGCCCTCGAGCGTCAACGCGACGATCGCGCCGAGCCGGCCGTCGCCCAGCACCACTATTGTCTGATTGCGCGCAAGATGACTCTGCTCGAAGATTTCGTACGCCGCCGCAAGCGGCTCGACGAAGACCGCGAGGTCGTCGGGCATCGAATCGGGAATCGGAATCAGGTTGACGTCGGGCAGGCGAAGGAATTCCGAGAAAGCGCCGTCGCGCCCGAGTATTCCGAGCACTGTGCGATTTGGACAGTGGCGAGCAAGACCGGCGGAGCACGTCGCGCAGCGGCCGCATCCGGCATTGATCTCGCCCACGACACGCTTTCCGCGGAGTGCGGCGTTTTGCGACTCGACGACGCGGCCGGCGAATTCGTGGCCGGGCACTCCGCGATATTGCATGTAGCCGCGCGCGATCTCGAGGTCGGTGCCGCACACGCCGGCAATCGAGACGCGGACGATACTCTCACCCGGACTCGCGACGCGGTCGGGGTAGTCGCCGCGAAATTCCAGTTTGCGATCGAATACGAGCGCGCGCATAAGGTGCGACCGATTCAAACAAAAAAGCCGCAGGTTCTGCTACCCTACGGCTCGACGCGGATTCAGATAATAAAAGATCAGTCGGCGGGTTTGGCCGAGACCGACTTGTCGGACGATGATTTCGAGCGCGAAGACGTCTTGGATTCAGATGGCGACGGCTTCGATTCTGTTGCCGGCTTTGATTCGCTCGACGACTTCGACGACGAATCGCTCGACGATGCCGTACTACCGTTGGTCGCGGACGTTGCCGGTGTTGCAGGTGTCGACGCTGACTCGGACTCAGTGGTGCTTGGAGTGCTCTTCTTGGCGTAGTCGGTCGCGTACCATCCGCTGCCTTTGAGGATGAACGAGCCGCGCGACATTTGCCGCTCGACCTTGCTCTTGCATGTCGGGCATTTCTTGAGCGGGGCTTCCTTGATCCCCTGTATCGCCTCGAACACGCCGCATTTGTTGCACTTGTATTCGTAAATTGGCATTGCAAAAGCGAGACTGCTAATCGAAATCCGAGTCCTCGCTACACTGTAGGTAACCACCAAACGCAACGCAGTCAAGCAAATAAAGATTGTTCGCCTTCGATTCGCCTGGACGGGACTGGCAGTCAGCTACCTCGGTTCGCTGATTTGACGCAGCCGCGAGGCTACTTTGGCGGGTTCGTGCGTGATGATTCGGATGGTTTTGCGGCGCGAGGTTTCGCCGCGGACAATTATCAGGGCCGAGCGCGGTACGCGCATCTCCCTGGCGAGATACTCGATCAGTTCGTCGTTGGCCTTGCCTTTTTCCGGATTTGAATTGACGCCGACTACCAGGCGGTCTCCGGTCACGCCGATTACGCCGCGGCGCGATGCGCCGGGTCGGGCGGTAACTTCGATTGTCACCTCGTCGACGGCCACTCGCATCCAGGACAGTGCGTCCGGCGCGGGTGGATTAGCCCCCGGGCTCACGCGTAGGCGGGAGTCAGCGCATGCACCGCGCTTGGAATGATGACGCGCTGGATTAGCTGAATGACGACGATCACGAGTATCGGCGAGAAATCGATTCCACCGAAAACCACCGGCACGTGCGCGCGGAACCAATCGAAGATCGGCTCGGTGATGGAATAGATGAAACGGACGATCGGATTGTAGGGATTCGGTTCGATCCACGTCATCAGCGCGGAAATGATCACGACGTACAAATAGAGCGTCAGCAGACTGTCGAGGGTCTGCGCGATGAAGACGATCAAGTTGGTCCAGGCGTACACGCGATAACGCTCTCGCTAGTTGATTCCGCGGCCGAGCTCGCGCGAGCGATCGCTGGCGGCGTGCAATGCGGCGGCAACGATATCAGAAAAACCATGCTCGGCGAATCGGCGCAGGGCGGCCTCGGTGGTGCCGCCGGGCGACGCGACGGCGCGGATCAAGTCGGCGACTTCGCGCCCGGACTCGCGCATCAGGTGCTCGGCGCCGCGAATCGTCTTGAGCGCCATGCGGATCGCGAGTTCGCGTGGGATTCCTTCGCTCACGGCGGCGTCGGCCATCGCCTTGGCGAAGAGATAAACGTAGGCGGGGCCGCTGCCCGAGAGGGCGGTGACGACGTCGATGAGCCTTTCGTCCTTGAGCGCGACGGCGTCGCCGACCGCGGTGAAAATTTTCAGCGCAAACGCTTCATCGGCGGACGACGCGCCGCGCGCGCGCACCATCGCCGCCATCCCGTGACCCACCATCGCGGGCGCGTTGGGCATCACGCGGATCACTCGCGCGCGCTTGCCGAGGCCGCGGGTGAGACGCTCGATCGTGATGCCGGCCGCAATTGAAATGAACAGCTTGGCCTTGCCGCCGACTTTCGAGAGTTCGGCCGCGAGTTCCGCCAGCACGGCGTCGATAGTTTGCGGCTTGACGGCGAGCAGGATCGCCGCGGATTCGCGCACGACTTCGGTGTTGTCGTCAGTGGTAGTGACTTTGAGCGCGCGCGCGAGTTTGTGCCGCCGCTCCGGGGCGACGTCCGAGACAATGATTTCGGACGGTTTGAAAACCTTGTGCTGGATCAGCCCGTGCGCGAGCGCCTCCGCCATGTTGCCGCCGCCGACGAATCCCACCTTCTTCATCTTCTCACGCGATGCGTTCGCCGAAGACTGCGCGCCCGACGCGCACGATTGTCGCGCCTTCTTCGATAGCCACTTCGAAGTCGTCCGTCATGCCCATCGAGAGTTCGCTTAGCGCATAGCCGGATTGCATCGCAAGGCGATCGCGCATCCGGCGCAACTGCGCGAAGTACGGGCGCGCAGCCTCGGCACTGGCGGCCGGCGGCGGAATCGTCATCAGGCCGTCGATTTCGAGCTTGCCGCGGGCGGCGTCGAGGATGGCGGCCACTGCGTCCGGCGCGGTACCGCTCTTGCTTGCCTCGGCGCCGAGATTGACTTCGATCAGCGCGTGGACGCGCGGGGAAGGTTGCGCGCGCGCAAGAGCCTCGGCCAGGCGGCCGGAATCGACGCTGTGGATGAGCGAGAACGCGCTTGCGGCAGTCTTTGCCTTGTTGGTTTGCAGATGGCCGATCAGATGCCATCTAATGTCGGTCAAGTCCGCCAGGCCGGCGCGCTTCGCAATCGCCTCTTGAACGTAGTTCTCGCCGAAGTCGCGCGCGCCCGCGTGCCATGCGGCGCGAATCGCCACGGCAGGCTGGGTCTTGCTCGCGAGCACGAGCCTGATCGAGGCAGGGTCGCGGCGCGCGCGATGCTCAGCCGCGCCGATCCGTGCGCGTACTATCTCGAGCCGCTCCCCGATTGCGTGATCAATCGACATTTTCGCTAAGTGGGCTTCACGCCATAGCGCGCGAGCGCCGCGACGACGGGTTCGGTCGGCAGGCCCATCACGTTGTCGCGCGATCCCTTCACGTGCGAAATGAAGCCACCGCCGACGCCCTGGATTCCGTAAGCGCCGGCCTTGTCGAACGGCTCGTCGGTGGCGATGTAGTCTTCGATTTCAGCCTCGGTCAGTTTGCGAAAAGTGACGCGGCTTTCGACCGGCGAGCTTTCGAGGATCTTGCCAGCGCGCGCCAAAGCAAATGCGGTGACGACTGTGTGAGTGCGTCCGGAGAGTGTCGCCAGCATCCGGCGCGCGTCGGCGGCATCGACGGGTTTTTCCAGGATGCGAGTCTCGCAAACGACGATCGTGTCTGCGCCGATCACCACCGCGCTCGGGAACGTCGATGAAACCGCGACGGCTTTGGTGCGCGCCGTCCGGAGGGCGTAGTCGCGCGGCAGTTCGCCGGGCTCGTGCTGCTCGGGCACGCGGCTTTCGATCGCTTCGAAGTCGATCCCCGCCGCATCTAACAGTTGACGGCGACGCGGCGACGCCGAGGCAAGAATCACTTTCGTTGAATCGGCCATCGAGAATTTGTTGGCAGACGCCGCGGGTCCCCGCAAGGCCCCGCTCGAGGCAGCGGCCAATTGAAGCCGCCCCTGCCATGCGCTAACCAAGATCAGATGATACCGAGATTGTTGCGCGACGGTGCGCTGATGATGGTATGCGCGGCGCTGCTGGCGGGATGCGCGTCGGCGCCGGCGCGGGCAGATTCAGCGGTGGCATCGTCGCAGGCGGCGGCATCGGCACAGACCACGCCAGCGCCGCCGACCGCTCCTGGAGCCACCGCTACCGAACCGCCGACCGATGGGCGGACAGCCTTCCTTGACGGCTACCGCGCGTACCAGAACCACGACAATTCGCGCGCGATCGAGCGGCTCAAGTTCGCGGCGGACAATTTTCCGGCGCTCGGCGACTACGCGCTCTACTATCTCGCGCTCGCGCAGCAAGACCAGGGCGATCCGAATGGATCGGCGGATACGCTCGAGCGGCTGGTTAAGACATACCCGCAAAGCGTGATGGTCGATCGCGGCGAGATGATGTTGGCGGACAACCTGCTGAAGCTTGGCCGCTACGCGGAGGCGTCGGCCGTCGCGTCGCGTCTGATCGCGCGGGGGCCGGAGGCGCCGATCGAGCAGAGCGCGCGCATTGCAGAAGCCCGCGCGCTGGTCGCACTCGGAAATCCGAAGTCGGCTTATGCGCAATTGATGGAACTGCGCGACAAGTATCCGCGTTCCGACCCGGATGCCGACGCGCGCGCGATGGTTCATTCGATCCTGGCGTCGAACCCTGAAGTGGCCGATACGCGTTCGCTCGCCTACCACCGCGCGGAAGCTGAGTTGCTGCTGCGCGAGGGCGCGTTGTCCGACGCCGACGAGCAGGCGAGCGCGGGACTCGCGATGGCGCCGGAGCCGCCGCTCCGCGCGGAACTGATTTGGGTGACGGCGCGAGCACTCAAGTCGGAACCCGAGCACGCCAGGCGTGCGATCCTCGAGTATTTGCGAATCGCGCCGCGCGGACCTGATGCGGCCGCGGCGCTCGAAGCTTTGGCGCTGATTTACTGGCATGACGATCAAGACGATCTCGCGCGGGCGACTTTCAATCGACTCGTCGCGAATTTTCCGGGCAACGCGCGCGCGCCGGATGCGATGCTTCGCGTCGGCAGAATTTTCGAAGAACAACATCACCTCGATTCGGCGCGCGCGCAATATGGACGGCTGGCCGGGCGCTATCCCCGCAGCGACGCGGCGCAGGATGCGCGCTTTCGCATTCCATGGACATTGTATCTCGCGCGCAGCTACCGCTTGGCGGGTGCGGGGTTCCAGAGTGCGGGAGCGCGGGCGAAAGACGCGACTAATCGCGACATGTGCGAATACTGGCGTGCGCGCGCGCTGGGAAACGGGGGCGATGCCGGCGCGGCTCGCGCGATTTTCGCACAGCTCGCCGACAGTACCGACAGCAATTACTATCCCGAGCTCGCCAGCCGGCGCGTCGCAGCAGCGAGGCCGGATCTTCCGGCCGCGTCGGCGCCGAATCTCGAGTACGGCGCGCCGCCCGCGGTCACGGGTATCGCCGAGTATCACATGGCGCGGCTGCAGACGCTGCGCGAGCTGGGACTCAAGCAGCTCGAACCGGAGGAGCTGAAGGCGCTCGAAGAGCACGCAAGCGGCACGATCGAGCTGCGGCGGTTCGTGCTGGCGGGACTCGCCGGCGCCGACGCTTGGTACGACGCGATCGAAGCCGCAACGCACATGGAAAAAAACGGGCAGCTGAGCCACGAGGTCGCGGAGCGCGTGCGCTATCCGCGCGCGTACTGGAGTCTTTTTCAGTCGTCGTCGATGCGGCTCGCGCTCGATCCTTATCTGGTGCTCGCGCTGGCGCGGCAGGAAAGCCTGTTCAATCCCACTGCCACGTCGAGTTCGAACGCGCGTGGGCTGATGCAGTTGATTCCGTCGACCGCGAAGAAGATGGCGTCGCAGCATGGCATGGATACCGCGGCGATTCCGCTTTACGATCCCTCGGTCAACGTCGAGCTGGGGACGGCGTACCTGAAAAATCTGTTCGAGATGTTCAACGGCAATGCATTCCGCGCCGTCGCTGCGTACAACGCCGGCGAGAACGCGGTTACGAAGTGGATAGCGCGATCGCCCGGCGCCGACGACGAGTGGGTCGAGAATATCGCGTACAAAGAGACGCGCGACTACGTGAAGAAGGTGATTGGCGGGCGGCGCGAGTATCAGCTGCTCTACCAGCGTGGTTCGTAGCGTTCCCGCTTGACAGTTCGCCCGCTATCTCTACAGACTCCGGTTGGCAAGCTCGAGGGTTTTTTGGCATCGCGCGAATTCAAAGCGGTATTTTTCGATCTCGACGGCACGCTGGTCGATATCCACGGGCCGCTGTATATCGCGGCGAAGAATGCGCTGGACGATCTCGGCCACGAGCCGCCGCTGACGCATGAGCGCTTTCACGAGGCGCTCTCCGCCGATGACGTGTGGCTCGGAGTGCCGGAGCATCTGAGGCCCGACTACGCGAAGCTTGCGTACGCCTACTTTCTGGCCGAAGTCGACAAGACTGAGCGGCTCGAAGTGCTGCCGCACGTGCAGGACACGCTGGCGGAGCTCAAGCGGCGCGGCTACGCGACGGGCGTCATCACGAGCCGGCCGGGCGATGCGCGGCGGCTGGTCGAGAAGCTCGCGATGGTGGGGCTGGCATCGTACCTGGACCAGGTCGTTACGCAGACCACCGCTTCGCTGCACGCGCTCGACAAGACCGAGAGCCTCAAGCAGACCGCGATGAAGGCGGCGATACTTCCGCACGCGTGCATGTACGTCGGCGATGAGCCGCGCGACATTATGGCCGCGATGGGTGCGGGCTACGGCGCGTCGATCGCGGTCGCCACGGGCGCGGCTTCGTTCAAGTACCTGCAGACGCATCAGCTATTCAAACCCGACCATGTGATTCGCACGATGGCGGAGCTGATCGACCTTATCGACAACATGAAAGCGGAGCCGGCCGAGTAGCGATGGCGCGCTTCGAGCCGTACCAGGAGCCGCCGCGCGCGCTTGAAGGACTGAAGGTCGTCGAGCTGCCGTGCCTGGACACGATGCCGTTCATGGCAGCGGCGATGGCGGCGAAATTGTTTGCGGACTTCGGCGCCGAGGTCGTGAAGGTCGAACCGCCGCGAACCGGATCGCGGGAACGCGCGCTCGGGCCGTTTCGGGACGAGCTGCCCGACCCGGAAACCGGCGGGCTGCATCTTTACCTCAATACCAACAAGCTCGGCGTGACGATCGGTCTGGAACAGCCGCGCGCGAGCGACTTGCTATTCGATCTACTCGCGCAGGCGGATATCGTCTTCAGCCCGAATCGTCCCGAAGTGAACGAGAGAATCGGGCTCGACTGGCGCACGCTCACTTCGAAATTTCCGAAATTGATTGTCGTGTCGACAACTTTTTTCGGCACCGAGTCACAATACAAAAATCTCCGCGGCGGCGATCTGGTCGCCACGCACATGAGCGGCGTCGGCTACGAAACGCCGTGGCATCAGGTGACGGACCTCGAAAGTCAGCCGCCGCTCAAGCCGGGCGGGCGACAATCGGACTACCTGACAGGTTACACCGCGGCGGCGGCAGCGATGTGCGCGCTATACAGTCGCAAAGCGAACGGCAAAGGCCAGCATGTGGACGTTGCGCAATGGCTTGCGATGGCCAGTATGGAGCGGCCGAATATCGGCTTCTATTCGCACGAAGACAAGAATTCCGAATCGTTCCAGCGCCTCTTCACCCGCCACAAAAAGGCGGCACAGTGGGTCTATCCATGCAAGGACGGATGGGTCAGCTTCAGCGCCGTCACGGATCGTTTCTGGCGCGGCGCAAAGCAGGCGTTGGGTCGTCCCGAGTGGATGGACAACGAATTATTCGCGACCGTTCTGAGCCGCGCCGAAAATATCGACGCGATCGAAGCGGGCCTCGTCGATTGGCTCTCGACCGTCACCCGTGCCGAAGCGTTCGAGAAAGCACAGGCGGAGCACGTGCCGTGCTTCCCGGTGCATTCCCCGGCCGCGGTCGCGGGCAACGAGCAGTACAAAGCGCGGAGATTTTTCGTCGACGTCGATCATCCGGCGGCGCGCGAGGTGCGGATGCCCGGTGCGCCGTGTAAATTCTCGCGCACACCATGGCGAATCGTGCGTGGTGCGCCGCGACTCGGCGAGCACAATCAGAAGATCTTCGGCGAGCGGCACGGCAAGCCGGCGGCCGAATCGGAAACGTTGGACCAAGGTTGGTGCGCTCCGATGCAGTCGCGCCCGCTGGAAGGAATTCGTATCGCCGATTTCGGCTGGATTTTCGCCGTGCCGCATGCGACCGCTTGGCTGGGCGCTCTGGGAGCAGACGTGATCAGAGTCGAGAGCCTGGCGGCGCCCGATATCATAAGATTTCTCACCGGCACCGACGGCGTCATCGGACCGAATCGCAGCGGCGTTTTTCATTCGATCAACTTCTGCCGGCGTAGCCTCACGCTGAATCTCGCGCTGCCGGAGGCTCAGGAAATCGCGCGCAGGCTGATCGGCACGAGTGACTTCGTCACCGAGAACTACACGGTCGGCAACATGGCCAAGTACGGCCTCGCCTACGACGACCTCGTCAAAATCAAACCAAGCATCATCATGCTGAGCGGCACTCCGCTCGGGCAGGACGGTCCCTTCGCAAAGACGGTTGGGTGGGGGCCCACCACGCAGGCATTTGCCGGGCTGTGCCATATCACCGGTTATCCCGACTCGTCTCCATGCGGGATCGGCGGAACGTGGCCGGACTTCGCTGTGGGTACTGCGATGGCGTTTTTTCTACTGGCGGCGCTGCACTATCGCGATCGGACCGGCCAGGGACAGTACCTGGATTTGTCGATGGCCGAGACGGTTACGACGATGATGCCCGAAGCGATGATGGATTTTTTGATGAACGGGCGAGACCGGGCCCCGATCGGGAATCGCGACGACTCGATGGCGCCGCATGGCGTGTTCCCGGCGGCCGGCGACGACCGGTGGATCACGATCGCGATTGCCGCCGACGACGAGTTTGCGAAGCTGTGCGAGGCGTTGGGCGTGCCAGCGATGGCGTCGGATCCGAAATTCGCGCGATTGCCAGCCCGCCTGGCTAACGTCGAGATGCTCGAGCGCGAAATCGCGGCGCGCACGCGCCGCCACGATCGCGACGGCCTGGTCGCCAAGCTTCGGGCACGCGGCCTCGCTGCGGGGCCGGTTTATAACACACCCGATGTGATAAACGACCCGGCATTCGCCGAGTCGGGAATGCTCGTGAAGATGAAGCATGGCGAAGTTGGCGAACGAGCGGTGCCCGGGCTGCCGGTGCGGTTTAGCGATATCGATCTTCAATATCGAGGCGCGCCGACGATCGGCGAGCACAACGATGAGATCATGAACGAGCTTGGGTACAGCGCGGCGGAAATCGCGCGGCTCAAGGAAGCGAAAGTGCTGGTCTAGCGGTGGCAGAAGCAGGGGCAATTGCAGATGGCGGCGGATCGCGGCCGGGCGCGTTGGCGGTCTGGATTCAGGCCATTCGAGCGCCATCGCTCAGTGCCGCGGCCATTCCGGTGCTGTTGGGAGTTGCGGTGGCGGCGCGGGCGGGATTTTTCTCGCTGGGGCGCATGCTCCTGGCGTTGGTTGGCGCGATGGCAATTCAGGCCGGCACCAATCTGATCAACGACTACTACGATTTCCGCAGCGGTGCGGACAGCGAGCAATCGCTCGGGCCGAGCATGGTGATCCAGCGCGGCTTGCTGAGCGCCGAGCAGGTCTGGCGCGGCGGAATCGCGGCCTTTGCGATCGGCGCGATGATGGGCCTGGTGCTGGTTTACCTGTGCGGGTGGCCGATTCTCGCGATCGGAATACCGAGCGTCGCGGCCGGCTACTTTTATACCGCGAGTCCGGTGTCGCTCGCGTACTTGGCGCTCGGCGAGTTGACGGTGTTCATTTTTATGGGACCGGCGATCGTGATGGGTGCGTACTTCGTGATGGCGCTGAATTTCTCGTGGTCGGCGCTGTGGGCGTCGATACCGCTCGGTTTTTTGGTGGCGGGGATTCTCCACGCCAACAATATTCGCGACATCGAGAGCGACACCCGCCACGGCAAGCGGACGCTCGCCACGATCCTCGGGCGCGCGGGCGCGAACTATGAACTGATCACGCTGGATGTCGCGGCGTATGCGGCGACAATCATCGCGGTGATCTTGCATGCACTTCCGTGGATTGCACTGGCTGTGTTCATCACGATTCCACGGGTGCTCGATCAGATCCGGATCATGACGCGCGAGAACGAGCCGAAGAAGCTGAATCTAGGGTTGTTTCGATCGATCCAACTGCACATGGAGTTTGGGTTGTTGATGATTGCGGCGTTTCTGGTTGCCGCGTTTGCCGGCTGGTGAGCAATTGCACCGATGGCGAAGGATGCCACGAAAGCCAATCCCGCTGTCGCGGATGCGGCGGAGCTGCGCGCCGAAATCGCCGCGATCGAGCGCGCGCTTGACGCGGGCGCGTATCATCCCGGTCCGTGGGCGCGACTGTTGACCCGGGCGCGCGCCGCATCGCAGGCGGATCGCCGCGCGGTTTCAGCGGATGTCACGCGAGTCAGCCGCAAACTCCATCTGCGGCGCGGCCGAAAGACTATCAAGGCGCAGACCGGCATGATCGTCGAGATAGCGGCGGTCGGGCTCGGCTATTTTCTTCTGGCGCTGGGAGTTCAGGCGTCTTCGACCGTCGCGGCGATCGCCGGAATGGCCCTTTGGGTCACCGCTTTTCAGCCGCTGGTCAAAGTGGTGACGGGAAGGGTGTTGGGTGTGGGCTACGATTACGCCTACCTGGCCAATGGCGAGCCGCGCTTCAAGATGGAATACGGCAGTTACTTAGCTCAGCCGCGATGGGCGCGAATCGCGCTGCATCTGTCGGGCGCAGTGGGCTCGCCGCTCGGCGCTTATCTGGCGGCGATGCTGGTGCGGGACGGATTGGCGGTGGCCTATGGGGTTGCGATGATCGTGTTCTGGCTGATCAACGCGCTCAACCTGGTGTTGCTGCTCGCCGGTATCATTGGAATCAAACGGCTCGGAATCTCGCGAACAGTCGACACGAGTTGCGGGGCGGCTGGCGCTGAAATCCGCGAGGCGCTCGGCTGGTGAAATTCAGCGGTCGAGCAATCCCGGTGGCGGCGACGACGTGAATTCGGACTTTAGCGCGCCGTAGCTTTTCAGATCGTCCATGGTGCGGAAGTAGCCGCGGTGGACGCAGCCGAAGGCCGGTTGGCCGTCGGCAACCATCGGGGCAAACAGACCAGCCATCAGGCTCCAGGGCGTATTCGTTGGAATCCGCTCGAAGACTGCCGGTTCCGCGACTATCACGCCGCAATACATGAATGGTGAGAGCGTTGCGGCGATCTTGTCATCGAGGTTCGCCGGGTAGTCGTCGTATTGAAGCGGGTCGCGGCGGGCGAGCAGGCGCATCCGGCGGAGTTTTTTGTCGCCGTCGATTTCGAGGCGACTGTAGTAGTCCAGATTGGCGGGGCGGAACAGCGCGATGGTGGCGAGGGCGGCGCGATCGCGATGGAACGCGAGCATCGCGCGCAGATCGAGATCGAGAATCGTGTCGCTGTTGGCGATCACGAAAGTTCCGCCGCCAAGGAAATTGCGCAGGCCGTTCAGCGGGCCGCCGGTGCCCAGCAAAACAGGCTCGGGCGCGTACCTGATGTGCAGTCCCAGGGCAGAGCCATCGCCGAGTCCCTGCTGGATAACAGACGACAAGTGATGCACGTTGATTACGATGTCGGTGATGCCCGCGCGGCGCAGCATCGCGAGCGGATAGTGGATCAGCGGACGGCCGCCAAGATCGAGCATCGGCTTGGGCGTCACCTCGGTCAGCGGACGAAGCCGCTCGCCCATCCCGGCTGCAAGTACCAGCGCCTTCATGGCATCAGCACGGAGCAGAGTGCGGGAAACTCGGAGCGCATCTCGGCCAGCATCCGGCGCGTCTGCGCCAGCAGATGCGGAATGTAGCGACGGTACCCGGTCTTGCCGTTGCGCTCGAACATTTCGAAGCGTCCGATCATTTTGAGTGCGTGCTGCAGAACGCACAGTCGATAGCTGGCCATGAATTCAGCCGAGTCGAGAATCGGCGTGCCGCGCCGCGCGAAGGCCGCGCAATAGAAGTCGAGGATGCGGCGCTCGATGGCCGGCGTGATGACTTCGTCGGTGTCGCGGGTCGTCAGGAGTACGGCGAGATCCTGTGCCGCGGGCGCCATCAGTGCGTCCTGAAAATCGATGATGCGAATCTGCGGACCGTCCTGGATGAAGAGATTTTCGCGGTGGTAGTCGCGGTGCGACAGCACGCGCGGGAAGCGATCGAGTTGCGCGGCCATCTGCGTCAGATCGGTTGCGATAAGGGAAAAGTCGGTGCCGGGCGCGACGGTGGCGAGGCCGACTTCCGCAAATTCTTTTAGCTCCCATTCGAAGAGCCGGCCGGTGTACGCAATCCGGTGCGCGATACACTGAGAGTCGATTCTGGCGGTTCCATCAAAGTGGATGCGTATCAATTCGATGGCGGCGAGCCGAAACAAGTCGGCGGCGTCGGCGCCCGGGCGGCGAACGGCGTCGAGCAGGGAGAGTTGGCCGACGTCTTCGACCAGCATTGCGCGCCGCGCGGGATCCGCGTCGTAGAGTGCGGGGACCGGCGCGCCGATGGAATCGAACAAGCGATGCACGTTGATCCAGGGCGGCTCGGCTATGGGAGTTGGTAGCAAATTCAGCGCGCGAACGTAGCGGGGCAGGTCGTCGGGGCCAAGATCGACGAGGATAGCGGTGGGTGGGGCGGCGGGTTCGCCGCGCGTCGCGATAGCGACGCGCCAGAAACGGCGGGTCGAGAGATCGCCGCGCAGAGCGGCGATGTTGTCGACGCGTGCGCGCGGCCATCGCCGCCCGATGGCTTGTGCCGCCCATCTTTGGAATGCGCCGTCGTCATCCATCACAGACGGATTCTAGCTGCGCCGGGATGGTCTGCGCGAGCATAACGTAGAACCGGCGCAGCCATTGCTGGCCGCGCCGGTTTTTTCTTTTGCGTCCGGCGCGCGGAGCACGCGACGCCGTCACGACCGCATCAATCGCCTCCTACCGCGTGTCCGCCCTCGGCTGCCCGCGCCATTTGCTCCGGTGTGAACCAGCTGCGATCGACCGAGCCCATGTTGATGAACCATGAGTCGCGCGACGGCGCGTTCAGCGAAGGATGGTAGCAGACAGTGGAGAATCCGCTCTGCACGTTGACGCTCGAGGAGCCGGATTGGAACTCGCGCTTGAAGGGATAGATCGCTATTTTCGCATCGGGCTCCGAGCGGTCCGCGTAGTGCATCCACGAGGTGTAGTTAATGAACAGCTCGTCGTTGCGATCGTACATATCGTCAGCCATCACGAAGTCCGCTTCCGAATCGATGTACAGAATTTCGTGATTGTACAGCGAGTTGAAGCGGCCGGGACGGGGCCTGCCTTCGATAATGTAATAGTGTCGTATTTCCCAGTTGTCGGGGCAGTGGCTCGCGCCGCCGTCGGTCGGGCATCGCACGTCGGGCACCTTTGCGATGTTTATTGCTCCGAGCATGTTCTTCTCGCCGAGCATTTTCCAGTTGTAGTTCTCGTTCTTGCCGCTGAAACCTTCGTAGTGGTTCGGGTCGTATGCCTGCGCTCCCGTGGCCGTGTCGAGAATGGCGTAGTTGAGGCGGCGGACGCGGCGAGCGCCGGGCGTCCAAGTCCAACTGGCGTCTTCGATATTCGGATCGGCGTAGCGGTACTTGATCAATCCAGTTCCGCGCGCGTCCTCCGGCGAGAGGACGGGGTAGAGCAGGCCGAGAAAGTAGCGGCCGGTCTTCTTGAAGTCGGGATCGATCGGCAACGGGTCGACTTCCGTGCGGCCGACTTCGTTGTAGCCCGCATAGTGCCCGACTTCGATATCGGTGATTTCGCGAAACGGCGCGTTCTTGCCCCAGTACACGCTGTCACAGTCGAACCAGCGCAGATCGTACTCGTCGCTGGAGATAGGGCGGAACGCTACGTTCCACATTACCTTGGTGCCGGCGTCGGGGTCGTTGGTGTCGATGATCGGGAACGGCTCGCCGGCAACATAGCCAACCAGGCTGCGACGGTCGGGAGTGAGCCTGACCTGGCTCGAATATTTCTCGGTCGCATCCTTGTACGGCGGCGGCCAGTCGATCCGCTCGGTCGGCACGACCTTGATGGTCATCCCATGCAGCACCCGCAGGTACTGACCCGGCGATACGAGGTCCTTAACTTTTGAGGCGTTATCAGGGGTAATGAAATCCCCCGGTTTCACCTGAGCCGACGCGGGCGTGTTGGAAACCCCGATCGCCAGCAACAACGCACTCAAAGTTCCGACACACCAGCTTCTCCATCCGATTGTGCGATTCATGGTTGACTCCTGCTTTCGGCAAATGGCTGCCGTCGTCTGGATTTAGGGCCGCAACAATCTCTTAACCACCTAATCGTCATTAGCGCTGCGCATCAAAACCGTCAATAGAGATAATGTTCATAAAGATAAAAATTTCTGGGATTCCGCTGTTAATTCAGCGATTTTCCTCCCTCGTAAACGAAATTAAACAACCGGTCCATTTGAAAGTGGATGACGGTTCAAACTGTCCGAGCCTCCGCAGCCAATTTCCCGAGAACGCGAAGCAACGCGCGTTTTGCGAAGCTGTCAGACCGTGTGTTCAGATTCAACCGGCGACTGATGCCGCGAACGAGGAATCGAAGATCGTTCCAAAAGCCGCGCTCATCGGGTATTCATATGAAGATAAGAAGTGCTTGTAGGACGGATCGAGAATGACAACCTGGTTTCCCGTGGCTGTGACTCTGGTGGTTGCCGGCGCGATCGTCGGTGTCATGTGCACGATCAACATGCTGATCGGGCCGAAGC
>JBOHWI010000265.1:0-5833 GCA_050736675.1 Binatus sp. (SeqCode) | reverse complement strand
TAATGGCTTCTATACCGTTGAAATCAGATGATTCGTTGCCGCCGAGGCGCGGTATAATCTTCATCCTTTCGGCGCCTTCGGGCGCGGGCAAGACGACGATTTATCGCGCGGCGCTCGGCGCGATTGCGGGCCTCGAGTTCTCGGTATCGTTGACGACGCGCGCGCCGCGGGAAGGCGAGGCGGACGGAGTCGACTACAACTTCGTGAGCGAGGAAGAGTTCAGACGCAGGCAATCATCCGGCGAACTTGCCGAATGGGCGCGTGTGTTCGAGTCTTCCTACGGCACACCGCGAGGGCCGCTCGACGCCGCGGTCGCATCGGGCCGCGACATCCTGCTCGACATCGACATCCAGGGCGCGCGCCAGATTCGCGCAACCTATCCGCACGACGCGGTCGGCATATTCGTTCTGCCGCCTACCTTTGCCGAACTCGAGGGGCGTCTGCGCGGACGCGCCACCGAAGAAGGATCCAAGATTCAACACCGGCTAGACAAGGCGCGCGATGAGGCCGAGGCCTATCCCGAATACGACTACCTGATAGTCAATGCCGAGATTCAGAAATCCGTCGCGCGGCTGGAAACGATCGTAAACGCAGAGCGGCTCAGGGTCGGCCGTCTGCGCGGCGGATTTGCGCCGTGGAAGAGCTAGCGCAGAACAGTGCTCCCGACCAACTCGCCGGCTTGATCGGTCGGGTGCAGACCTACAATCCACAGGCCGATATCGGCCTGATCCGGCGCGCGTACGATTATTCGGCCCGGATGCACGTCGATCAGAAGCGCGAATCGGGCGAGCCGTACGTCACGCATCCGCTCAACGTCGCGATGATTATCGCGCAGCTCAAGCTCGACGTGCCTTCGATCGTCACCGGCCTGCTGCACGACGTCGTCGAGGATACGCAGGCGTCGCTCGCCGAGGTGCAGACGGATTTCGGCCCCGAAGTCGCGCAACTTGTCGATGGGGTGACCAAGGTCTCGAAGATCACTTTCCAGAGCCGCGAGGAAAAGCAGGCCGAGAATTTCCGCAAGATGATCATCGCGATGGCCAACGACATCCGCGTCGTGCTGATCAAGCTGGCCGACCGGCTGCACAACATGCGCACGCTCGACCATCTCGCGGTCGACCGGCAGCAGGAAATCGCGCGCGAGACGATGGAGATTTACGCGCCGATCGCGCATCGCCTCGGAATCTACTGGCTCAAGTCTGAGCTCGAGGACCTGGCGTTCCGCTATTTAAATTCGAGCGCGTACCAAACGCTGAAAGCGTTTGTCGCCGCCAAGCGCAAAGAGCGCGAGGTGTACATCGCCAACGTCATCGAGATCCTGTCGCGCCGCATGTCCGACAGTGGGGTAAAGGCCGAGGTGACGGGCAGGCCGAAGCATTTCTACTCAATTCACTCCAAGATGCAGGAGCTGGGGCTGAGCTTCGAGGAGATCTACGACCTCGTGGCGTTTCGCATCATCGTGGACACGGTGCGCGAATGTTACGAGGCGCTCGGTGTCGTGCATGCCAACTGGAAGCCGGTGCCGGGCCGTTTCAAGGATTACATTGCGCTGCCCAAGGCCAACATGTACCAGTCGCTGCACACGACGGTGATTGGGCCGCGCGGCCAGCGGATGGAAGTGCAGATTCGCACGCGCGAGATGCACAAGGTGGCGGAGGAGGGAATCGCGGCGCACTGGAGCTACAAGGACGGCAGTTCGCGGCAGCTCAAGGAGACCGAGCGGTTCGCATGGCTGCGGCGGCTGATCGAATGGCAGCAGAATCTCAAGGACCCGCAAGAATTCCTCTCGACCGTCAAGGACGATCTGTTTCCCGAGGAGGTTTTCGTCTTCACGCCCAAGGGCGACGTGTTCGATTTTCCGCTCGGCTCGACGGTGATCGACTTCGCCTACCGAATCCATTCGCAGGTCGGCAATCATCTCGCTGGCGCGCGCGTCAACGGCCGCATGGTGCCGCTGCGCTACCGGCTGCGGTCGGGCGACACGGTCGAGGTCCTCACATCCGAGAAGCAGGTGCCCGGCAAGGATTGGACGAACTACGCGGCCACCGCGCGTGCGAAATCGCGCATCCGCCAATGGCTGCGCAATCAACAGGCGGAACGCTCGCGCGACCTTGGTGTATCGCTCATCGATCGCGAGCTGGAACCCCTCAGGCTCAGTGTCACGCAGCTTCGATCGAGCAAGCGGCTCGAGGGCGTTATGGCGGAGTTCTCGCAGCGCGACGTTGACGGCCTGCTCGCGGCGGTCGGCTACGGAATAATCACGCCCGCACAGTTGCTCGCGAAGCTGCTGACGCCCGACGAGCTGAAGCGCTATCGTCCCGAGAAACTGCCCACTCCCCTGGGCCCGGCACAACGAGAGCGCGCCGCCAGAGAAGCGCGCAAATCCGCCAGCGGCGCGGTAGTGGTCTCGGGCGTCGGCGACATGCTGGTGCGGTTCGCGCGATGCTGCAATCCGCTGCCGGGCGAGGCGATCACCGGCTTCATCACGCGCGGCCGCGGCGTTACGGTGCACGTCGCGGGATGTCCGCATGCGCTCAACACCGATCCGCAGCGGCGCGTGCCGGTGGTGTGGAAAGACGGCGAGGAAGCGCCGCGGCCGATTCGGCTCGAAGTGCTGTGCGCCGATCAGCCGGGCTTGCTCGCCGCGATGACCAAGGCGATCGCCTCGGCTGGCGTGAACATCTCGACCGCCGAAGTGAAGACTCACGGCGCCGACGGACGCGCCCTGGCGGTCTTCGAGGTCAGCGTGACGAGCGCCCGGCAATTGAACAACCTGATGAACTCGATCGGCGCGATCGACGGCGTCATGCGCGTGTCGCGCCTCGGGCAGCAAAACGGCAATCGCTATTGATGAAGACTTCGATTCACACCGGGCAGGCGCCGGCCGCAATCGGTCCGTATTCGCAGGCGGTCGAGCAAAACGGGTTCGTCTTCTGCTCGGGCCAGATCGCGCTCGACCCCGCGTCCGGTGCGATTGTCGAAGGCGGAATCGAATTTGAGACTCGCCGTGTGCTCCAGAACCTCGGCCAAGTGCTGGCGGCAGCGGGCCTGGATTTCGTCGATGTCGTCAAGACCACAATTTTCATGGTCGATCTCGGCGAGTTCGAGATCGTCAATCGCATCTACGGCGAGCACTTCGAGCCGCCGTATCCGGCGCGCTCGACCGTGCAGGTTGCGGCGCTCCCGCGCAAGGCGAGAATCGAGATCGACGCAGTCGCGCTCAAGCGCGATTGAATTCGCAATCACTCCAGATTCAGAATTGATAGCGCGGCTGCGTCGAGAAATTGCCCGGAAGGATCGAGCTTGCGCGCGGAACGCTTCAAGCGTGCGGCGTTCGACCGGCGCATCGCAGGCGACAGGGGCGCATCGAAGAGCCGCGCTTTGTCGAGGTCGATGATAATCACGACGAAACTCTCTTGCGCTCGCGTCACCAGCAGGTTGTGCAGATTGAGATCGGCGTGGAAGAGACCCTTGTCGTGCATCGCGTCGATTGCCGCGCGCGCCTGCTCCAGAACGTGACTGCGAACCGCCGGATCGTCGTCGGTTTTCACGAACTCCCACAACGTCATTCCGCGCACCGCACGAGTCAGGAAAAATCCTCGATAGAGAGTGGGACCGAGCCATTCGATCATCGCGCCCATCGGCTCCGCCACCGGGATTCCACGCCTCATCGCTTCGACCGTCAGAGCGAGTTCATTCAGCGGGCGCGGCGCGATGCCGACGTAAACGTCGCCGAGGATCGATGCAATCATGCCGCCACGCTGGCCCCGGCGCGCGAACAACTCGAGCCCATTGTCGAGCTTCATCTGAAACGCGCTTCGGCGATTGCCCGCGCCGCCTTCCGCAGCAAACCGTAGCTCGTCGAGTTTTCGCATGATTAGTTGCGCTTGCGATGCGATATCGCGGTGAACAACCAGTTCGCGCCGCCCGACCTTGAACGTCGAGAAATTCGGATCGGAGCGCCACTTCATTTGCGAAGGTGGTCTCACGCCTCGGCGGCCTCGCTCGTCAACCACAATGCGAACAGGGCGGTGAGCGCGATCAAGGATGAAAAGAAATGCGCCGAGTAGAACAGCGCGATTCGGTTCAGATAGTTCCCCGTCGCGAGATTGAGCACCACGGAAAGCGCGACCAGTGCCCACACGAAAATTGGCGCCCCTTTTCCTTCGTTTCTGTCCGTCCAGAGCCCCGCCGTCAGAGCCATGTACGGCACCAGCATCGCCGCGTAGTAGCTCTTCCACGAAATTGGCGCGAACGAGGGCATCAGGCAGAACAATCCGCACAACGCGAGGCGGCTCGCGAGGTTCCCGCGCTCAGCGCTCCTCCAGTCCCAGAGCGACACTGCCGCGATGAGGGCGATCTCGAGTCCCATGCCGGCAAACGTGGCGGTTGGCGAAGTTTCGGCGCCGGTACCGATGCGGAGACTCATCAGGCGCGCGACTGCAGAGACGGCGGACTGGTTGGTGAGCATCGTGCGATATCGATCCGTCATCGAAGCGATCGCGGTTGCGTATGCGGCGGTCTGATCGATCCAGCCACGCAGCCCGAAGATTACGATCGGCACGATCAGCAGAACCATTCCCGCCGCTACCGACCATCCGAGTGCGCCGAAGTGCCGGCGAATCGCAAGATGAAGCGCGGCCAGGACGGCGAAGGGCTTGATCAGGATCGCGGCCGCCAACATCAGGCCCGCCTGCGCATCGCGAGACTCTTCGGCGGAAATGATTGCCCACACGACCAGCGCCAACGTCGGCAGATTTATCTGGCCATGGTCGAAATTGTTGTCGATGAATCGGAACGAGAGCAGCACCGGCACGACAATCAGAGCCGCCGGCAGTTGCCGCGTGGGGCCGAAGAGAATCACGCCCGCACCCAGAATCAATTCGATCAGCGAGAAGGCGTTGACCGTGAAGAAAACGAATTGCGCGAGATGGCGCGGCAGCGCGGCGAGCGGTGCGAATCCGATCGCAAAAATCGGCGCGTAGAGAAAACGATCGGAGTCGCTTGGCGGATAGATCGCGAGGCCGTGAAGCACGCGATGCCCCGCGCGATAGTAAACGTTGAAGTCGCCCTGCGACCGAAATGTCGCCGAGATGCCGAGCCCGACGAGGTACACGCCCATCGCGAGCCATGCGAACTGGCGGGCGCGCGTCTCGTCGATCCTGTTCATTGTTCGTTGCGGACAACAGGCTGGCCGCACGCCGCGGCGAAATCAAGCGATCGGCTTGGCTTCCTCGATGAGCATGATTGGGATGTCATCGCGCACGGGATATTCGAGTCTGCAGGCGCTGCAGACCAGGCCGTCCAGCTTGTCGTTGAGATGCAGGCCGCCCTTGCATTTCGGGCACGCGAGAATGTCGAGCAATTCCTGACTCAGCGCCATTGCAGAAATCCTCCAAGCTTTTTTCAGAAAATTATGCGTCCACCGTGCTTGCCGCTGTCGTATTTCGCCCGAGTATCAACTCGTCGAGCGCGCGCCCATCGGCCGCATCCATCGTCACTTCGAGCCTGAGAGCGTATAGCGAATCGCGCGGGAACGGAAACCGTTCCAGCTTGACCAGGTCTTTCTCGGTCGTGACAACCAGGTCCGTGTTGCGCATCGCATTCACAATAGCCTGCCAGTCGGCGTTGGTGTAGGCGTGATGGTCCGGATAATCGAAGACGCCGACCAGGTCGGCGTCGAGATCGCGCAGCATCGCGTAGAACGCGCCTGGATCCGCCAGACCGCTGACGGCCAGCACGCGCCGCCCGGCCAGTCCCGGCGGGGTTTCGCGCCACGCCCCATTGTCGATGACCAGCAACGAATGCGGACGCACCGATGCGTGAAGTACAT
>JBOHWI010000264.1:0-13353 GCA_050736675.1 Binatus sp. (SeqCode) | reverse complement strand
GTCGAGCAGGATCTACAGAATCTTAAATTGCTGCTGCGGACGTTGCAGGCGCTCGGCCATGATCTGATGCGCCAACAAATCGATACCGCCGCGGTCTACCAGGAACTCGAGCGGCGCCTGCGCGAAGAACTCGACTACGTGAACGAAGCACGCAACATGACCGAGTTCGGCCGACGTCTCGGCGCGGATTCCGAAATTGTGATTCCGCATTTCGTCAAGGAACTTAGTTCGCGGCGCGTGCTGACGATGACCTACCTCGACGGCTATCCGCTCGCGGACGTGATGGGCCCGGAAGTCGATGCCGAACTGCGCGAATGGGTCGCGGTCAAGATTCACCAGTTCGCCTGGCGACAGATTATGGAGTTCGGCTTGCTGCACACGGATTTTCATCCCGGCAATTACCTCGTCAGTCACCATCCGCGCCTGGGCGTGCTCGACTTCGGCTCGATTCGGCGATTCCCGGAACCGGTACGCAAGGCGAACGTGCAGGTTGCGCGTGCGATTCTGAGCGGCGACGACAAGTCGCTGGCGGCTGCTATGGTCAAGCTAGGCTATCTCGATCGCAACCAGGACGCGGCGCCGATGGTGCGAATCATCCACATCCTGTTCGAGCCGATGAGAGTCGATCGCGCCGTCGATCCAATCGAATACGACACGGTCGCCAAGGCCGCCAAGGTCGGTGAGCTGGCGCTTCAGAACCAGCTATACAAATCTCCCGCGCACAGCGTGTTTCTGATTCGCGCGCTGGTCGGGCTCGAAGGAATCACGCGCGGACTGGCAGTAAAGACCAACTACCGTCGAATCTTCGCCGACTGCGTCGAGCGAATCCCGGGATGAGCGCGGCGCCGGACATCATCAGCCGAACAATTCGACCGCCAACTTTTCTCGATCCTTTTTCAGGTGGTCCGCCACTTCGCTCACGATCGATCGCAAAGTGCCGAGTCTCAGATCCTTGTGCGCTGGAATCGTCACGTGATGCTCGGTTCCCGTCATCTTGGAAGTAAGCCGAAGGTGGCCGCCGGTCTGCCGACTTACCGCATAGCCGTACCGGCGAAGTAAGCGTGCGAGGTCCGGGCCTGACAGATCGCGCGGCAGTTTCAAGCCGGAAGCAGTTCGTCCTTTACCCAATGCAGACGAATTACGCGTGGGCGGTCGGAATCCTCGAAGTGGCAGCGGACCGCGTCTTGAACCATCGCGCGCAATTCTTCGCGTGAGTCGGCCTGTGTGAAAATCGAGTGCCCCAAGGCCCGCGCTTCAAAACCGCCCTCGGGCGATTCCTCGACGGAAAAGATTATTTCGTTGGCCGGTCCCTTCTTGTCCTGCTTCGCTTTCATCGCATGCCCACTCTATCGCAACTGAGCTGGTTTCGTAACGGTAATCGTGCTGCCTTGTTCGGTTTACCCGATATCGGCGCGACCGCTACCATCGCATCGCAGTGGACACAGAGAAAATTCTCGATGCGCTTGAGCGGCATCGCGACCATCACTTCAGGCGTCTGGCGAGCCGGAGGGTGACCGGTGAGAAAAGCGCGCTCAAATTTATCGAAGAGGTCGGATTCTGCACCGGCTTCACCTCCGGGATGGGTGTGCCGTGCCTGCGCGAGGCGATCGCCGGAACGCGCGAACCGACGATGCCTGAGCACATCCAGCACGACTACGCCATCGGCATGACGTGGCGGATCAAGGACGCGTTGCCGCAGCGGCGCGCGGTTTACTACGGCAAGGCGATCGCGCGCCGGCCGAGCTTCATCGCGCGCGGGATGCTCGGGGCGTTCCTCCGCCTGCGCATCGAGCCCGGCGGCTATCGCAAGCTGTACCTGCGCGGCGGCTTGTCGCATTGCGGCAAACTGGTGATGGACGCTCTGTCCAAACGCGGCGCGGCCGAGACTCGCGTACTGAAGCTGTCGAGCGGCTACGCGCTGCCGTCGCGACGCGCGGTGTTCGACCGTGCGATGGCGGAGCTGCAGGAAAAATTCCTCGCGCTCAAGGTCGACGAGCGCGCCGACCCGTTCAGCTACGTGTGGGACACGATGGCGCATCGATGGCCCGATGCGATTGCGCAGGCCCGCAAGCTCACGCGCCGGCAGGCGGCGTACGTAATCGTCGCCAAATATTTCGAGACGGCGGCGTTCGGCAGCGAGCGCGCGATTGCGCGGCTGCTGGGAATCGACGCAGTGCTGGTCGAAGGCGCGGCGCGCCGACTCGAACGAGAAGGCGCGATTGCGCGCGGCGTGCGCACCGACGGCCACCCGGGTGCGATTAGTCTGCTTTCAAAGTTCGCGCCGTAGTTCGCGGTGCTTGTCGCGAGTGACTGTTCCGATCTATGAAGATCGAACAGCGCCCGACGAATACGCGCGACGATTTCATTCGGAGGAAAAACTATGCCGCTCGACCCGCAAGCAAAGGCTTTGATGGATCAACTCGCCGCTGCACCCGGGCCGAAGCTGCATACGCTGGAGCCGGCTGACGCGCGACGCCTGACGGCCGGCATGTTCAGGGTGCCGCCGGAGCGAGCGGAAAAAGTCGCCAAGGTTGAAGATCGCAAAATTCCCGGTCCGGCCGGCGAGATTCCGATTCGAGTTTATACTCCCGAGGGCGCGGGTCCGTTTCCGGTGCTGGTGTTTTTTCACGGCGGCGGATGGGTGATTTGCAACCTCGATACCCACGACGGACCGTGCCGTGCGCTCACCAACAAGGCCGGATGCGTGACGGTGTCGGTCGACTACCGGCTCGCCCCCGAGAATAAATTTCCCGCAGGCGTCGAAGATTGCTTCGCCGTGACCAAGTGGGTTGCCGCCCATGCCAAAGAGCTTAACGCCGATGCGAACCGGCTCGCGGTCGGCGGCGACAGCGCGGGCGGCAATCTGTCGGCCGTAATCTCACAGCTCGCGCGCGACGCCGGTGGCCCGAAGATCGCGCTTCAACTGCTCATCTATCCCGCGACCGAGGCGGAGCTCGACACTTACTCGCACAAGACCTTCACCGACTATTTTCTGACCACTGACGACATAAATTATTTCTGGCGGCATTACCTGCGCAACGCGGCGGACCGCAAAGATCCGCGCGTCGCGCCCGCGCTGGCCAGGAGCTTCAACGGATTGCCGCCGGCGCTCATCATCACCGCGGAATTCGACCCGCTGCGCGACGAAGGCGAGACCTACGGCGAGAAGCTGCGCGCCGCCGGCGTACCGGTGACGGTCTCCCGCTACGAGGGAATGATTCACGGATTCGTTTCGATGTACGAAGCGCTCGACAAGGGCAAGCTGGCGATCGAGGAATCCGCCGAGGCGCTCAGGAAGGCGTTGGCGAAGTAGCCCCGCCCGTCACCACTGCTCGTAGTGCACGGCGCGCCGTTCGTAGCCCGCGCCGCGCAGCAGGTCGCGCAATCGGAGCACGCCCTTGCCGACGCCACAGATGTAGAAGTGGCGCGTGCGATCGGCGTCGGCGGTGACCCATCGCGACTGAGCTAACTCGAACAGGCGATCGTAGATTTCTTGCGCGGGCGCGATCACCGCCTCGTACGTAAAGTTCGGCGCCGTCCGCGCGAGCGCGTCCAGTTCGGCGCCGTAGAGGATATGGCCGCGATCCGGCGCCGCATATATCAAATGGATTTCGGGCGGTGACGATGAGGCGAGCGCCCGCTTCAGCATCGGGCGAATCGGCGCGATCGCCGTGCCCTCCGCGATGAAACCCGATTCGGCATCCGGCGCGCGATCGATCGTGAAGGCGCCGAACGGCCCGCTGAAATCGATCGTGTCGCCGACGCGCCGCTCGAACAACCAGGCGACGCCGCGCCCCCCCGCCACCCGATTGAAGCAGATCTCGAACGGACCGCGGTCTTCCGGCGCGGAAGCGATCGAGTACGGCCGCGAGCGCGTTTCGTCGCCGAGCGGAATCGTTATCGAGATGAACTGGCCCGGGACGAATCGCAGATGCTTGCCGCCGGTGAGCGAGAGAAAGAGCGAGCGCGTGTCTTCCGCGTGATCGAAAATCCTTTCGACGCGCGCATTCAGCGTCGCACGCTTGGCTGCCGCTACGGGCGGTTCGGCTGTCATTCCTCGGCCGCCTCGCTGACCTGGTTGATGGTGTAGCGCGGGATCACCACGACGATTTCGGCGTCGGGGTCGTCTATGACCGCCTGGCATCCGAGACGCGACGTCGGTGTCAGGCCCGGCGCCTTGTCGAGCAGGTCTTCCTCCTGCTCGCTCGACTCGCCAAGCTTGTTGAATCCCTGCTTGACGATCACGTGACAGGTCGTGCACGCGCAATTGCCGCCGCATGCGTGCTCGAGATGAACGCCGTGTCCCAGAATCACATCGAGAATCGAGCCAGGCTTGCCGTCGTGATGAAACGGGGCCTTGGTGGGGTCGAACTCGATCACTTTTTCGGGATCGCCGTTTTCGAATTGGATTCGCAGTTTCGCCATCGGATTGGGGTCGTAAATTGAGATTATGCGCTGCGTCGGCGCGGTGAAACCGTCGCCGCGCCGTCGACCTCCTGGTGCTTGCATCTTCGCCCAATTTTCGCCATCATCCCGATA
Organism: Binatus sp. (SeqCode); assembly: GCA_050736675.1. Taxonomy (GTDB): domain Bacteria; phylum Desulfobacterota; class Binatia; order Binatales; family Binataceae; genus Binatus. The sequence goes on along the minus strand of JBOHWI010000264.1, from coordinate 8,814 downwards.
TTGTCTCACAAGGGGAGAAGCCCAATGGCGACGCTAACCAAGCGGCAGAAGCAACTACTCGACTACCTGACGGACTATAACAGCGAACACGGCTATGCACCTACGCTGGCCGAAGTAGGCCAGTATTTCGGACTGTCGTCACTTGCCACCGTGCACAAGCATCTGCACAACCTCGAGCAGAAGGGATTCATCAAGCGGCAGCACAATCACAGCCGCGCGCTGGAAGTTGTGGCGGCGGAGAAGCGTGAAGCGGCCAAGGCGATTCGATTGCTCGGCACCGTTGCGGCCGGCGCGCCGATTGAGGCGGTCGAGAACGATGAAACCATCAGCGTGCCCGACGACTTCATCCGGCGCGACAATACGTTTTGCCTCCGCGTCAAGGGCGACTCGATGATCGAAGACGGCATCCGCGACGGCGATTACATAATCGTCGAGGGCCGCGATAGCGCCGATAACGGCGAGACGGTGGTCGCGCTGATCGGCAATGAGGCAACGGTCAAAAAGTTCTACCGCGAGTCCGGCGGCCAGGTTCGTTTGCAGCCGGCCAATTCCGCGATGCAACCGATCATGGTCGGCGAGGGCGACCTGGCAATTCGCGGCGTGGTGGTTGGCCTGATGCGTCACTACCGGCAGGGATGACCCCTGCACCCAGTATTCGGGAAGATGCGGGCTTCGTCGCCGTTCGGGTCGCCATGTTCAAGAAGATAGATTGCGTGATGATTCGGGTGGACGACGTGGCGGCGGGCGAGAGATTCTACTCGGAAGTCTTCGGGCTTAAGCCTGTGTGGCGCGAGGCCGGCTCCGTCGGGATGCGCCTGCCGGAAACGGACGCTGAAATCGTTCTTCACGACAGCGCTGATATACCGCACAAAGTCGAAGTGCATTACCTCGTCGATGACGTCGTTAAGGCGGTGAAGACCTACGCGGAAAAGGGTTGCCGCGTGTTGGTGCCGCCATTCGACGTGATGATCGGAAAGTGCGCGGTCATCCAGGATCCATTCGACACGACCATTTGTCTGTTGGATCTGACTTCAGGCCACCGACCGCACTATCTCGGCGACGTCGACTAGAGATTGTTCATCCGAAGAGCCGCGGCAACGGGCTCCGCGATCGGCACGGTTACGACGAAGGACGAACCCTGCCGGAGTGCGGACTTGACGATAATCTTTGCGCCCAGCGCTTGCACGTTGCGCTGAACGACGGCGAGGCCAAGGCCCATTCCGCGATGCCGGCGGACGCTCGAGTGCGAAAGCTGAGCGCAGGTCTTGAATGCCTGCTCGACCAAGTCGGCCTCGATGCCGGGTCCGGTGTCACGTACTTCAAGTTCAATCGTGGAGCCGAATTTCGATACGGTGGCGCACCTGATCGCGATCGTAACGCTGCCTCGTTCGGTAAACTTGATCGCATTGACGGCGAGGTTGAGCAGTATCGACTTGAGCGGCCGGCGCCGCGAGCGAAAGACCGATGGCGCGCCTTCGAGGTCGAATCTGATTTCCAAGCCCTTGGAGTCGTTGGCGGCCTCGAGCGCGGGCGCGAGCTCCCCGATGAGATCGTGCAGGCGGATTTCCTCTTCACCGGTCGCCTCGGCCATCGCTTCCGCGACTGTAAAATCCATGACGTTTTCGACTGTCTGGGCCAAGTCGTGTGCGTTGGCGTTCAGACGCTCGAGGATTTGCTGGTGGCGACCGCCCAAAGCTTCACTTGCCTCGTCGCGCAGGATGTCGAGGTAGCCGAGGATCGCCTGCACGGGCGAGCGAAGTTCGTGCGCAAGATTGGCGAGCGCCTCCATGTGCACACCATTGTCCCATTCGCCCGCCTGCATTTTCGGACGGATTGCTTCGGTCACTACCGGGGCGTGACCATTATTTGCCAGACTGGACAATGACTCTTCCCAATTCCCTGGCCACCTTCGCTGCGCGGTAGTTTTCGGTGCGAGCTATGCGGGCCAATCGCTATCCACGTTGCAGCAAAGGAGGGGCGAGGTGAATCGGAAGATCACCTAGATCGAATGGGAAAAGTACCTAGACGGGTGGGAAAGAGTGCCTATGAAAAATCAACAGCAGCGCGAGCTGTTTCTATGATGCGCCGCGAGCGCCGCATTGACCAGCGTTGAAAGCGCGAGCCGTAGTTGGATGGCGATTGCCCTCATGCTGCCACCTGATCCGGCCCCCTGGAACCGTGTCCAATCTGAAATTCAACATGTAGTGTGAGAGAATCGAAGGCGGCGCGATGGCGGAAGAAAAGAGAGTTGCAGGGGTTCCGACCGGAGTCATCGCATTCCTGCCGTGGATCGTCTTCGGGGTCGCTTCCGGGTTCAATCATTGGCGTGTGGCGACCAGCGGCGGGCTGATTCTGTGCCTCGTATATCTGGCCGTACTGATCCGGCGCCGGGTCTCGATCAAACTGATGGATTGGACGGTGCTGACGTTTTTCGCGATCGCGTCGGTCCTGACTGTCGGTCTGGGCTCGACGACATTTCCCACTTACAACGCGGTCGTCGTCTGGACATGCTTCGCATCCGCTGCATGGGGCTCGGTCCTGATCCGCCGGTCGTTTACGGCGGTCTATGCCCGCGAAAGTGCGCCGCCCGAATTCTGGCATCATCCGATCTTTCTGCGGCTCAACCTCATCATGACGCTCGTCTGGTGCGGACTGACGACCGTCAACATCGGCATTGCGATGACAGGTGTGGTCATCGGCGGACTCTTTGGGCGGGTGGCGCTCGGATTCGGCCTGCCGATGGCGCTGCTGATGTCTGGATTCATATTCAACCGCCGCTTTCCCTCCCGCTTTCTTGCGCGAGCCGGTTTTCAGGTCCCGGCGACGAGCGCGCCCGCCGCATAGCTATTCGAAAGCGGAGACATAGCTCTTAATCTGCTCGACTCGGAGCGCCATTTCCAGAGGCGCGACTCTGATGCATTCGTAACCGAAGGCGCGGTAGGTCTCTTCGTGAACCTTTTCGAACCGCAGAGAGTCTTCGAAGCTGATCCTCCTAGCCTGAGTCGGTTCGCAGAATCCGAGGTTTTCGATGAATAACACCTGCTTCTGATAAATCCGCTCTTTTCTTATCCGGTCGATTTCATCGGCGAGAATTATCGAGATAGGAAAGCCAAGCCAGATGCTGAGCGCATAGGTGCAGATAGGTGACCTGTCGTAGAACTGCACTCCCGGCGACAGATCGGCGGCCTGAATCTGTCTATGCTTCTGCAAATTCGTGATGTCGTCGATGAAAGAAGGATGCGTCCATGGTTCGGCGATACCCTGTGCTTGTTGCAGAGCAATAATGTCGGATGCGGCTTCTTCAACGACCGGATAGCCCGCAACCTCAAGCAGGCGAATGATCGAGGTTTTTCCGCATCCGGGCGTCCCGGTCAGTATGTATCGTTTCACGTTATCCAATTGAAAAAAAGCGGCCGCGAGTTCGCCGACTTGACAGAAAGATAGCCCAGTAGTAGCAACGGCTTATAGTACCGGAAAATCAGCGGATCTGATGGAGGTAACGATGCCTAAACCATCGGCAAACGCGAAGTCTTTGTCCCCGTTTTGGGCCAGGTTTGCCAAAGCCTCGGCCTTCGTCGCCGTTTTCCTCAGTGCTGTACCCACCTACCAGCAATGGTTGAAGTCGGTGGAGCTCAAGGTGCCCTTCCAAAAGGTATCTGAAGCTGAAGACCAGGATAAACTGTGGCAGGACAACAAGGACTGCTACAAGCAGTCCACTCCTATACAGGCAAAAACCAGCACGAATGACGCGCTCAGCGTCACCGTTTGTCCAGCCACCGGAGACATTCTGCTTGACGTGCAGCGAGCCGGCGGTCATCAGCAGATAACTCGTTGGATAGGGCTGCAGAATCTCGAGACGACGAGCGTGGCGTCGGGCATATTCCCGGCGAGCGCATTCGCGGAGGAAGCACCGATTCAAATCGCGCAGGTGCCGACGGTCGTCCTGTGCCAGCGATTTCTCGGCCCCGGACTTATCTTGCGGCGTGTCAAATACGCGAACGGCAAATGCGTTGACCAGAAAATCAACACATACTCGGGCGTGGTAGTGAGCACTGCGCCTGCTTCGTGCAATCTCAAATGCTGAAGGGCGCTGCTCGTTACCAGGCCTATGCGACATCACGCGGACGCGCGTGTTTGGGAATGACTCTCGCGTCGCTCAGCGCGACATCGGATGCAGCGAGGCAGAAACCGGTACCGGCTTCGCTGGCGCGAAGCTGCCCGAGATCCTTCCACTGCGCTCGCGTTGCTCGCTTCGGTCAGGATGACAGGGGGCTGGGCTCGTGGTGCTCGCCTTGGTCGGGATGACAGAGAACCGGGCTTGCCGTGCTCGCCTCGGTCGGGATGACAGTAAATCCCGGGGCAGTCAGGAAACTTTGTACGGCGGCTTCTCGACGTCGGGGGCTTTGGCTTCGTCGGGCTTGGCTACCGTCTTGGCCGCGTCGTCGGGCTCGTTCATCGCGCGCTTGAAATCGCGAATCGCCTTGCCCATCGCGCCGCCGACATCGCCGAGCTTGCTGGGCCCGAAGATGACCAGAATGATCAGCAAAATGATCAGCAGGTGAGTAGGCGCAAAGAGGTCCATATTTTTCTCCGGGCCGGCCATCGGCCCATCAAAAGTCTATATCCTTGACGACAGGATTGCCACGCCTATTCCCGGCTTCCCCCTGCTCACGCCGAGTGCGCAGGCTCCTGATGCGCGGGCGCGCCGTCGTCGAGATGGTAGCGCTGGACCTTGCGATAGAGCGTCGAGAGATGGATGCCGAGCACTTGCGCCGCCTTGACCTTGTCGTTTTCGACCTTGTCGAGCACGCGCTTGATATGCTCGCGCTCGAGCTCTTCCAGCGTCGCCCCCGTGTTCTCGATACTCGCAATCACCGGCGACGTGCTGCGCAGTTTGTCCGGCACGTCGTGCGAGTGGATGACGTCGGTCTCGGCGAGGATCGCGGCGCGCTCGACGGTGTTTTCGAGTTCGCGGACGTTGCCCGGCCACGCATAGTTGAGCATGAGGCGCATCGCGCCCTTTGAAAAGCGCATCGCAGTACGAGACAGCGACTTCTCGTACTTGCGCAGGAAATGGTTGGCGAGCAGAGGGATGTCGTCCTGGCGCTCGCGCAACGGGGGCAGATTGATGTTGATGACGTTGATGCGGTAGAGCAGTTCCTCGCGGAAGCGGCCGGCCTTGACCTCAGCCTCGAGGTTCTTGTTGGTGGCGCAGAGCACGCGCACGTCGAACGCCACGGGATCGTTGGCGCCCAGCGGGTAGGCTTCGCGCTCCTGCAGCGCACGCAGCAACTTGACCTGCAGCGCGAGCGGCAGCTCGCCAATCTCGTCGAGCAGGATAGTGCCTTTGTCGGCGGCCTTGAGCAGGCCGACTTTGTCCTGGCCGGCGCCGGTGAATGCGCCGCGTTTGTAGCCGAACAGTTCGCTCTCGAGCAGATTCTCCGGCAGTGCGCCGCAATTAATCGGCAGGAAGCGGTTGCTCGCTCGATCGGAGCTGAAATGAATCGCGCGCGCGACCAGCTCCTTGCCGGTGCCGGACTCGCCGGTGATCAACACGCTCGAGTCGGTGCGCGCGACTTTTTCCATGACGCGGAAGGTGGCTTCGATCGCGTCGCTTTTGCCGATGATGCTCTCGAAGCGATATTTCTCGCGCAGTTCCTGGCGCAGAAAACGGTTCTCCCTGAACAGCGCCTTGCCCTCGAGCGCGTTGCGCATGACCTTTTTCAGATGATCGTTCGCGAACGGCTTGGTGATGTAGTCGTACGCGCCCTGGTGCAGCGCCTCGACGGCCGACTCGACGCTGGCATAGGCGGTAACGATTATGCCCATCACTTCGGGGTCGAGTTCGCGCATCTTGCGCAGCAAGTCGAGTCCGCTGCCGCCGCTGGTCAGATTGAGATCGAGGATCGCGAGGTCGATTTTTTCTTTTTCGAAGATATGCAGCGCAACTTCGGCCGCCGGCGCCTCCGTGACCTCGTAGCCCTCGCTGCGCGCGAGCTGCACGATGATCGAGCGCATCAACGGTTCGTCTTCGACGATCAACAGCCGATAAGGTCCGCGTCCCTGTGCGGTCCATGAAGCGTCGTTGTTCATCGAACTCTCGACGGTCTTCAGGAAGCCGCCATCTCCGCGGCCTGCTGCGCGCGCACCGCTTCCTCGGCCGCGGCGAGCGTGATGGTGACGGCGGTGCCGCGCCCGACTTCGCTATTGACGCGAATGGTGCCCTGGTTGGACAGGATCATGCGCTGGCATAGCGACAGTCCGAGGCCGACGCCCGCGCCCGCGGGTTTGGTGGTGAAGAACGGATCGAACACCCGTTCGAGATGCTCGCGCGGAATTCCGATGCCATTGTCCACGACCTTGATAAACACGCGTCGCGATTTATCCTCGCCCCGTCCGGTGCGCTGGTTCTCGGTGATCACCTTGATGACGCCGCCCTCGGCGGGAGAAGCGTCGGCGGCGTTGAAGAGCAGGTTGAGCAGCACCTGTTGAATTTCGTTGTCGTCGGCGAACGCGCGGCGGAGATCGGGCGCCAGGATCGGTTCGACCCGGATGCCGCTGAAGCGTTTGTTGTAGGTGATGAGCCGCAGGGTTTCGGCGATGAGTCCGTTGACGTCGACCTGCCGGCGCTGCGCGGTGGTCGGCCGCGCGAAATTTACCAGGTCTTTAAGGGTGCTCGAGATGCGCGTGATCTGGGACAGGATGGTGTGCATCGTGGTGCGCCGCTCGGGGTCGTTCTCGCCGGTGAGGATCGATTGGACCAGCGACGAGATCGACGCGAGCGGATTGTTCACCTCGTGCGCCACGCCCGCCGCGAATGTGCCCGCCGCCGCCAGGCGTTCCGCCTTGATCAGCGAGTCGAGCATCTCGCGCCGCTGCGTAACGTCGCGCAGGATCATCTGGATGAATTGCTTGTTGCCGTAGGTGATGAGCGCGGAGTTCACGTCGAAGAAAAACGGTCCGACCGGGAATTCCGAGGTCTGCGCCGAGCCCTCGCGCAGAACCGTCTCGAGGCTGTCGATGACTCCCTGCCTCAGTTCCGGCGGCACTAGCTCCGGGACAGGCTGTCCGATGATCTCCATCTTGCCGTGGTCATGATCGTGCTCCGCTTCCAATTGGTGGAGCCGCAATGCGGCCGCGTTCAGTCCGATCACGATCCAGGTGTGCGGCTCGATTTCGTACATCGGATCCGGCGCGTGGTCGATGGTGTTGCGGTATTTTTCCTCGGATTCACGCAGCAACCGTTCGCGCGATTCGATGTAGAACTGCGAGACCATCAGGCGCCGCTCGTCGATTGCCGCGACCATCAAGTCGCGCGTCCGCTCCATCGAGGGGCCGGTCATCATGGATTTTATGTGATTGAGAATGATTTGCTTGAGAGCGATATGGATGACGTTGAACTGAGACGGCTTGGCCCGCGCGAGCATCCCTTCCTGGCAATGCCGGCGAAGGTAAACGTAGGTGCAAACATTGTCGGGGTCGCGCAGATGGTCGGCGAAGCGGATCAGAGAATTGACCATATTATCTTTGCGGCCATTCTCGTCGTACTTGGGTGGTTGACCGTGGATGATGGCGGCGATCGCCTCTCCCCACTGCTCGACGATGCCGTCGAAGTGCTTGTCGATGAGGTCGGCGGCTTCGGCGCGAACCTGGATGCACTCGGGCGTGCGGCTCCAGATAGTGGGACCCCACAGGCGCGAAAGGGATTGCTCGATCTCGGCAAGCTGGTCCCTTATGGTCTGGAGTTCTTGGGGTGTGGCCTCAATCGGCGGGTCGTTCGTTTCACGGTGTTGTTTGGACTTTGATGGTCGGCAGCATCCGCAGGCGAGCGATAGTTTCATTGGGATAAAACCCGGTCGGAGATTTTCAAAGATTTTCTAATCTGACGTATAACATTCGCAAAATAACCAATCTAGCGTGTGCAATGAGGCATCAAACTGCCCAATTTTGCACCTTGCAAACCATTCCCCTGAGGGAGCGGGTCGCCTATCTTTCCTGTAATGCCGATGCGCTGTTCCAAATGTAAAGCCGAAAATACGTCCGGCAAGAAGTTCTGCGGCAAATGCGGGACGAGGCTTGGCGGTCAATGTCCGAAATGCGGAGCGGAGAATCCTCCGAACGACGCCTTCTGTGGCGATTGCGGCGCCGCGCTTGGAGCGGCTGTGTCGCCCAAAGAATCCGCTGCCGCGCCGGTTCGAGTAACCGAGGCGCCTGACCCCGAAAAACTAGAGGGCGAGCGTAAGACCGTGACCGCGCTGTTCGCCGATATCAAAGGATCGACTGAGTTGGAGCAGGACCTCGACCCCGAAGAGGCGCGCGCGATTGTCGATCCGGCGCTCAAGCTGATGATCGATGCGGTGCGCCGCTACGACGGCTACGTCGTGCAGAGCACCGGCGACGGCATCTTCGCGATTTTCGGCGCCCCCGTCGCGCACGAAGACCATCCGCAGCGCGCGCTCTACGCCGCAATCCGGATGCAGGACGAGTTGCGGCGTTACGGCAGCAAGCTCCAGGAGGATGGTCGCGCACCGATCGAAATTCGCGTCGGGGTCAACACGGGAGAAGTCGTGGTGCGCGCGATTGCAACCGGCGCGAACCAGATTGAGTACACGCCTATCGGGCATACGACCAACCTGGCGTCGCGCCTCCAGAGCATCGCACGCACCGGTTCGATAGTGGTGAGCGAGGCGACGCGGCGGATGTGCGAGGGCTACTTCGAATTGAAGGCGCTGGGCGCAGCGAAGGTCAAAGGCGTCAGCGAGCCGGTCAACGTCTATGAAGTGACCGGCCTCGGTCCGCTGCGCACGCGACTTC
>JBOHWI010000263.1:0-6422 GCA_050736675.1 Binatus sp. (SeqCode) | reverse complement strand
TCGGGGTAGTACTTCTCGCTGACGTTGGAGATGCCTGCCGCGCGATATCGCCCGGCCAGCGGCTTCAGCCATTCGAGGTCGTGATTAATCGGGTCCTTGTCGCCGGCGAAAATGTAGATTGGGAGATCCTTGCGGATTCGCGAGAGCGCCGCCGGATCGGCCAACCGGCTCGCGGCCCCTGCCATCGTCTCCATCGCCCGCTTGTTTATGCCGAAGCCGCAAAGCGGATCCGCCTCGTATGCATCCACCGCCGCCGGCTCGCGGCTCAGCCAATCGTGCTGCGTACGCGCCGGCTCGAACGCGCGATTGAACGCGGTCAGGTCCGCATCCCGCGACGGATCGATCGCCAGCTTGTCCGCCGCCGCCGAACCCGAGAGCACCAGGCCGGCGATGAGCGCGCTGTTGTCGAGCGCGTACTGCTGCGCCGCGAAAGAACCCATGCTGTGGCCGAGCAGAATCACCGGCAGTCCGCCTTCGCGCGTGCGCGCCAGCCGCGTCAGCAGCAGCATGTCGGCGACCAACCCGTTCCATCCGCCGGTCCCGAAATCGCCGAGTGACTCGGGACCCTTGACGCTGCGCCCGTGCCCGCGATGATCGTTGGCGTAAACATGAAGTCCGGCCTGGTTGAGAAACTCCGCGACGTGCGCGTATCGCAGCGTATGCTCGCCCATGCCGTGGGCGATCTGCAGGACTCCCACTGCGCGACCGGGCGCCCGCCATCGATAGTAGGCTATCTCGAGTCCGTCGTCGCTGTTGAAAGAAAAATCTTCACGCCTCATGACGCTGCACCTCTCCGATTCTCAAATCCTCTTGTGCGCAATACTACAAAACGAATCGCCTCGTCGATTCCCTTTTGACGTTACAGGCCGCGGCGCGATAGCTTTCGGGGTGGATCGATTCAGGAATCCGAACCTCGACCATCCAGGAGTGGCGTCATGAAAGATCCGGCATACGAGGCAGGCCTGGCCGTTCGGCGTCGCGTGCTGGGCGACGCCCACGTCCAGCGCTCGCTGGAAAACGCGACCGCCTTTGACGAGGACTTTCAGGAGCTCGTCACGCGCCACGCATGGGGCGATATATGGACGCGGCCCGGTCTCGACCATCGGACGCGCAGCCTAATCACGATTGCGTTGCTGGCCGCCGGCGGCCGTGACGAAGAGCTGAACCTGCACGTTCGCGCCACGCGCAACACGGGCGCGACTCGCGACGAGGTAAAGGAAGTCCTGCTGCAGGTGGCAGTCTATGCGGGGGTGCCGGCGGCAAATTCGGCGTTTCGAATCGCAAAGTCCGCATTCGATGAGATGGCGAAAGAGGCCGCAGGATGAAGCTTCCAGTCGGCTATCGGCGCGAGACCTCGGGGGCTCATCCGCCGTACGATTATCCCGCATACGCGAGCACTCACAAACGCGCGCCGCGGTATGCGCCGATACAAATCGAGCACACGCTTTCGGAAATCACTGGACCGCGCTTTACCCGCGCGACGCTTGCGGCGGGCGACAGCGACATGACGCATTTCAACGGCGGCGAGGCTGTGGGCGAGCGAATCATCGTGACCGGCCGCGTGCTCGACGAGGATGGCCGCGCGCTTCCTGACACTTTGATTGAAATTTGGCAGGCGAATGCGGCCGGCCGTTACGCCCACGACGAGGACCGGCACCAGGCGCCGCTCGATCCACATTTCGCCGGCATCGGAAGAGTGATTGCCGACGAGGACGGTGCGTATCGCATCATGACCGTCAAGCCGGGTGCGTATCCGTGGCGCAATCATCACAACGCATGGCGGCCAAATCACGTTCACTTCAGCCTGTTTGGCCCGAGCTTTGCCACTCGCCTCATTACTCAGATGTACTTTCCGGGAGATCCGCTGCTGGCGCTCGACCCGATCTTCAACAGCATACCCGACCGCGCAGCGCGCGAACGGCTGATAGCTATATTTGATATTGAAGTTACTATCCCGGAGTATGCGCTCGGCTATCGATTTGATTTTGTACTGCGCGGCCGGGACTCCACTCCGGCACTCAGTTGAGATGAACCCGCTGCAAACGCCATCGCAGACGGTCGGTCCTTTCTTCAAGCCCGCGCTGATCCGGTCCGGAGAGGAATCACTCGTCACTGCCGGGACTCGTGGCGAACGCATCACGATCGTAGGGCTCATTCTCGACGGCGACGCCGCCGGCGTCAGCGACGCCATGATCGAGCTCTGGCAGGCCAACGCTGACGGCCGCTACGACCATCCGAACGACTCGCAGGAAAAACTGCTCGATCCCGATTTTCACGGATTCGGTCGCACCGCGACCGACGAGCGCGGGCGCTTTCGTTTTTGCACGATCAAGCCCGGCGCCGTACCGGGTCCTGGAGTTGTCCTTCAAGCGCCTCACATCGACGTATCTATTTTCGCGCGCGGTCTGCTGAAGCGACTGGTGACGAGGATCTACTTTCCAGACGAGCCGCTGAATGCCGGCGACGCAGTCCTGAACGGCGTGACCCCCGAGCGACGCTCAACGCTGGTCGCAAAAGCCGAGCGGCCCGGCGTCTTGCGATTCGATATCGTACTGCAAGGAGAGCATGAGACGGTGTTCTTCGAGGTATGAGCATTCATCCTGCTGACTCTCAAATTTTTGGCGCGGACTTCGGCACTGACGAAATCCGGACGCTGTTCTCCGACCACGATCACCTGCAGTTCATGCTGGATGTGGAGTCCGCGCTGGCCCGCGCGGAATCGAAGCTTGGTTTGATTCCGCCGCAGGTCGCCGACGCTATCGTCCGCGCGGCCCGAATCGAAAACTTGCGCCTCGATTACATCGCGGACAGCACGCGCCGTGTTGGCTATCCTGTAGTCGCCATCGTCAAGGAACTCGAGCGAGTCGCGGGCGACGAGGCTGCACGCTACGTCCATCTTGGCGCGACGACCCAGGACATCCTGGACACGGCACTCGTCCTGCAACTGCGGCGCGCGTTTGCGATAGTGCGCCGCGACTTGATCGCGCTCGCCTGTGCGCTCGCCGCTCGAGCGGCGCGCTTTCGCGACACGCCGATCGCCGGCCGCACCCACCTCCAGCACGCCGTCCCGACGACATTCGGCCTCAAATGCGCGGTATGGGCGTCGCCACTGGTCACTCATCTCGAAAGATTGGATCAAGCTGCGCCGCGAATTCTCGTCGTTCAACTCGGCGGCGCGGCGGGGACGCTGGCTTCTCTGGGCGCGAACGGACCCGCGGTGGTCGAAGCACTCGCGCGCGAGCTTTCGCTCGGCGTTCCGGACTTGCCGTGGCACGCCCGGCGCGACGGCTTTGCCGAGACGGCCGCATTGCTCGCGTTGATTAGCGGCAGCCTGTCCAAATTCGCGTTCGACATAACCTTGATGATGCAAACCGAGGTCGGCGAGGTGTCTGAGCCGCACGAAGATGGCCGCGGCGGGTCGTCCACAATGCCGCAAAAGCGCAATCCGATTGCGAGCGAGTACATCCTGGCGGCGACCCGCGCCGTGCAGGCATTGGCGCCCGTGATGCTGGGGGCGATGACCGCGGATCATGAACGCGCGACCGGACCATGGCAGAGCGAGTCGCTGGCATTGCCGCAGTGCGTGGCTCTCACCGCCGGTGCGCTGGCCCACGCTCAGTCGATTGCGGAAGGGATGAAGGTGGACACTGAGCGTATGCGTCGTAATCTCGACCTGTCCGGCGGGTTAATAATGTCCGAAGCGATTGCGACTGCACTGATCCCCTCCATAGGTCGCGCCGCGGCCGAAGCCGCTGTCGCGCGCGCTTGCGACCGGTCGATAGCTGAGGGCATGCCGCTCTCAACTATTCTTCGGATCGATCCCGAGTTGCGTCCGCATCTGACCGATGCCGAAATAGATCGACTTACGAATCCGGCTTTGTACCTTGGATCGGCCGGCACCTTCGTAGATCGAATCGTAGCGCGGGTTGCTGCGCTCGCCTAGCGGTTTTTCGTCGAACAGGAGGCGCCTTTAATGGCAGACAACTCGCCGCACAATCCTCCGTTTCGAGCCGACCATGTTGGCAGCCTGCTGCGGCCGCCTAGATTGCTGAAAGCCCGGAGCGATCGCGCCGGTGGCAAAATTTCCGCGGAAGCGTTGCGCGCTGTTGAAGACTCCGCGATTCGCGAGGCGATCGCGTTGCAGGAGAGCATCGGTCTTCAGTCGATCACCGACGGCGAATTTCGCCGCGAAATTTTCTACTCTGATTTTTATTTCCGCGGCCTGGGCGGTGGCACGGTCGCCTATGATCCGTCGTCGATCGACGAAGTCTATTTCGTCGACCGCGCAGGCCATAAGCTTCCCCTCCTGGTTCCGCGCGTGCAGGCGCGGATGCGCTGGCACGGTCCGATCCACATGGATGACTTCAGATTTCTCCGTGCCGCGACCTCGCGCACGCCGAAGATAACGATTCCATCACCGACCATCATTCATTTTCGCGCCGGCCGCGAGAACATCAGCAGGGAGGCGTATCCCGACATTGATCTTTTCTGGGACGACATCCTCGATGCTTTCCACCAGGAATTGAAAGCCCTCGCCGACGCCGGCTGCAGATACGTGCAGATCGATGAAACCACGCTCGCATCGTTGAGCGACAAGCGAATCTGGGAACCGTTGCGAAAGCGCGGCGACGACGCGCGCACGCTGTTGTTCGATACCTATCCAAACGTGATGAACCGTGCGTTTGCGGGACGCCCCGCGACGCTGCACCTCGCGATGCACGTCTGCCGCGGCAACAATCAGAGTCACTGGAGCGCCGAAGGCGGCTACGACCTGGTAGCGGATACGCTGTTCAACAAGATCGACGTTGACTCATACTTTCTGGAATACGACACGCCGCGCGCGGGAAGTTTCGAACCGCTGCGGTTGGTGCCGAAAAATAAAACCGTGGTGCTGGGACTAGTCTCGAGTAAATTTCCCGAACTCGAATCCAGGGACTCCCTCAGGCGCCGAATCGACGAGGCTGCTAAATTCATTGGACTTGACCAGCTCTCGATAAGTCCCCAATGCGGATTTGCAAGCACTGCGCCCGGCAATCGCATCTCAGCGGAGAACCAGCGCGCCAAGCTCGAGCTGGTGGTTGAAGTCGCGAAGGAAGTTTGGGGCTAGCTTCAGGAATTTTCACAAGAGGTGCCGACCGCCGTCAACACGGATGCATTCCCCGGTGACGAAATCCGTCTCGACAAAGAACATCACGGTCTTGGCGATTTCCTCCGCGCCTCCCCATCGCGCCAGCGGCGTGGCCTCGATCACCTGCGCATTCTCCGCGGCTGTCAGGTTGGGCGGCGCCAGAATTGGACCTGGCGCGATCGCGTTGACCAGAATCTCGGGCGCGAATTCCAGCGCCAGCGCCTCGGTCAGCGCGGCAACCGAAGCTTTCGATACGTAGTACGGAACGTAATCCTTGTATTGGGGACGGCCGGTCACCGGCAGCCAGTCCGAGAAGTTTATCATGCGTCCGGCGCCGCTTTGCTTCATAAATGGCGCTGAATGAATGGAATACAGGAAAGCGCTCCTCGCGTTCGCGTCCTGGATCGCAGACCACTTTGCCGCGTCCGGATTCGGCGTCTTCTGATACACGGCAACCATGTTGATCAGAATGTCCAGACTCCCCAGCGACTTCATTGTTTCGTTAACCGCCGCGATGATCTGTTGCTCGTCGGCCGCGTCCGCGCGAAGCACCGCGGCTTTCACGCCCGCATCTCTCGCCACGACTGCGGCCGCTTCAGCGGCGTCGCGCGAATCGCGGTAGGTCAAGGCCAGCGAGCATCCACGCTTTGCCAGAGCCATCGCGACGACTTGTCCGATCCGCGCGCCACCAGTGATCAACGCCACCTTTCCCTTCGGGTCCATAATGCCTCTTGGAGTATTCCATCAAGATAGAATCAGGCTGCTAGTGGCAGTTACTAGCGCTTTCGCAGTCATGACGAAAATACAGCTTCCACGGTTGCGTTTACACTACTGCAGACGGGTGGTACCGTCGGCTTTAGGTTCTGTCGCCGGGGGGCGGCATCGACGCGCATCCGCAAAAGTTTCGTTTCAAAATCGAATAAGGAGCGATGCGTCGAGTCGATCGAGGGGATTTGCGTGGCGCAAAATGATGGCGGCTCGGCCGAGCGTCGAAGCCATCCGGGATCGCAGCCGGCTTCGGCCGCTCAGATGGGAGTGTTCGTCTGCAACGGCGAGTATTGGACTCTCGGTTACGGCAAAAGCAGCTTCTCACTGAAGGACATCAAGGGACTCGGCTACATTCAGCGTCTGCTTCAGCATCCCGGCGAGGAATTCCACTCACTTGATCTCCTGAACGGCCCCGTTGCCGGCGCCACCGAACTCGAGGTTGCGGACCAAGCTTCGCTGCTTGCCGGCGACGCCGCCAGCGTTGGCGGACTCGGCGACGCAGGCGAGATGCTCGACGCCAAAGCCA
>JBOHWI010000262.1:0-8183 GCA_050736675.1 Binatus sp. (SeqCode) | reverse complement strand
GAACAGCGGATCGGCGATCGCGTAGGCGAGGATGAAACCGACGCCGATGGCGATGAAGGCGCGAATCAGACGGGTGCGGAGTTCCTGCAAATGCTCGATGAGCGACATCCGCGCCTGCTCCGGCGTCGCCTCGATGACTGCTGGCGGTGTGATATCCTCGCTAGGCACAGTGCGGGATGACCGGCTATGTTTTCTCGGACGGGTTAACGGCGGATGATTCGATGGCCGGCTGCGCAGGCCTGGTCACGGCCGCCGGCGGCCCTTTGGCGGTCGGCGCCGACCCTGTCGGTTCTTCGAGCACGTCGGTCAATTCGTGGAGAACGGTATTGCTCGCCAGGCGAAGCTCGCGCAAGATTTTTCCGGCGGTGCGCATTACTTCGGGCAGGCGTTCGGGGCCGACGACGATCAGCGCGACCGCGAGAATCAGAACTATTTCAAAGAGGTCCAAACTTCGATGACCGTCCGCGCTGCAGCTTCGCGGGCTCCATGCCAGTTAATCACTATACCAAACTCTGGTGTCAACGATGCTTAAAACCGGGATCGTCGCTGACCGCTGCTACCTGAAGCACTTCGCCGGCCGATCGCATCTCGAGCGTCCGGAGCGCGTCGAGGTGATGATCGAGATGGCGGAGTCGCTCACACGGCCCGATGTGAAATTCATGGCGCCGCGCGAAGCGACGCAAGAGGAGATCGCGAGCTGTCACGTGCCTGAATATATCGCGACGGTGGCGCGGACGGCGTCGCTCGATCGATTCGACTTCGATCCGGACACGCATAGCTCGCGCGATACTTACGAGACGGCGCTGATGTCCGCCGGCGGCGTGCTGACGGCGGTCGAGGCGGTGATGGATGGGGCAGTAGCTAATGGATTTGCTATTGTGCGGCCGCCGGGCCATCACGCACTGCCTAATCGTGCGATGGGGTTTTGTTTCTTCAACAATGTCGCGATCGCGGCGAAGTGGCTAATCGAATCGCGCGGACTCAAGCGGGTGATGATCGTCGATTGGGACGTCCATCATGGCAACGGCGTGCAGGAAATATTTTACGAATCGCCCGAAGTGCTCTACGTATCGATGCATCAGTTTCCGCATTACCCTGGCACCGGCTCGCTGCACGAGATCGGGTACGGCGCGGGAACGGGATTCAACGTGAACGCGCCGATGCCGGCGGAATTCGGCGACGCGGAATATCTGCGCGTGTTCGATCGACTGGTGATGCCGATCGGACGGCACTTCAAGCCCGAGTTCGTCCTGGTGTCATGCGGCTTCGACGGCCACTTCCGCGATCCGCTCGCCCAGATGCGGGTTACGGAGGCGGGATTCGCAGCGATGGCGCGGCGAGTGAAGCGGCTGGCGGCGGAATGCTGCGGCGGAAAGTTGGTCGCGGCGCTCGAAGGCGGCTACGACCTCGAAGCAATCGCGGACTCGGGACGCGCGGTGATCGACGAGTTCGGACGCGACGCCGATGAGCGGATTCGGCCGGACGACGGCGGCGACCGCGTGATGCCGATGGTCGAGCGGGCGGCGCAGAACGTCGGTCGCTTCTGGAACCTGAGTTAGGGCGATCGATGCCGGAGTCAGGCGCCGCAGGCAACATCTCTGCCGAGACTCGGGGCGCCGGCAGTCGTCTCGCTTCAATAGGCAGTTCTCCCTCGCGTGAATACTCACTAGCCAAGCCGACAGTAGCCATTGGCAGCCATCCGTCGAATGACTTGGTGCTCGACGACACGACCGTATCGCGCCGCCACGCCACTCTCACGAACAAGGCGGGCAGCTTCGAGCTGACGGACCTCGACTCGACCAACGGCACGTTCGTCAACGGCCGGCGGGTGCGCGAACCGACCGTCCTGAAACGCGGTGACGAGATCAAATTCGGCTCTCTCCGTTTCGTTTTCGTCGCGGGCAATGATCCCGTTCCAGCGGCGGCAGGGCCGAGCCGCATGGGACGTGCTCTGGCGATCGGGGCGGTGGCATTCGCCGCGGGGTTCGCGGGCATTCGATACAGAAGCGCGATAGCGCTGATCGCGGCGGCAGTTGTCGCGACGATTTCGTCAAACCCGGTCGGCTCGCAACCTCCAGCGGCCAATACTCAGTCGGCATCGGCCAACGCGCCTGCATCCGTAAGTTCAGCGCCGGCGTCTCCGGGGAGAGAGGCGTCAGCCGAGCCCGAATGGCTAATGCGAGTGAACTATTATCGCGTGATGGCAAAGCTGCCCTCGATAGTCGAGGATCCGGCACTGAGCAAGGGCGATCGCACGCACGCGATGTATGTTGTCAGGAACTACCGCGACGCGATCGAGCACGCGGGCCTCGGCGCGGAGATGCACACGGAAGATCCAGGGAACCCGAACTTTACGCCGGCAGGGCTGGAAGCGGCCAGGTCCAGCGACATGGACGTGTGGTCGATGCGAGGCGTATCAGCGGGCGACAAATGGGGCTCGCCGACGTGGTCGATCGACGGATGGATGTCGATCCCGTTCCATCGCATGCCGATACTCAATCCGGCGTTGACCAGCGCGGGTTTCGGAATGTACTGCGAAGCAGGAGCATGCGGCGCTGGAATCAATCTGTTGAAGGGCGCGCAGCGGAAATTGCCGGTGGATGCGGCCGCGAATTGGCCGATTGAGTTTCCCCCCGACGGCGCGACCGTTGCGATCAGGTCGTTCGACAACGAATGGCCCGACCCGCGCACGAGCTGTCCCGGCTACGCGCCGCCGAGTGGATTGGCTATTACACTTCAGCTCGGCAATTGGATGGATACCCATCTTGGCGAATACTCAGTAGCGCGCGAGAACGCCGACGGCAATAGTATGCGAGTCGAAGCATGTGGGGTCGATTCGACTAGCTACTTGAATCCGGATTCCTACGCACAAGAGACCGGCCGAAACGTACTGAAGTCTTACGGCACGGTCGTGGTGATTCCGCGTGCGCCGCTGGACAAGGGCGCGAAGTACGTGGTGTCGATGACCGCGAATGGAAAGCGGTACGACTGGACTTTCACCATCAGTCCGTGATGTATTCGCGCACGCCGACCGAAGATTGTGGGGCGATCGATTTCCTCCGACGTGAAAGGAGAGCGACGGTGGTCGTGAGACGCGCGTTATTAGCGATAGTGGTATTCTGCTATGGCGCGCTCGCCGGGTGTTTTGAGTATACCGAGGATTCGCAAGGCAACCTGCAATCAGTAGGCCTTCCGGGTATGTCGGAATTGAAGTCCAAAACGCCGCCAGCCTCGCTGAGTCCTGCCGACATGGGAATGTCGCCTGAAGACGCCGCGAAGGTGAGCGAGCCGGTGCTCGTGATTCCACCGGACCAATCGAACAAGCGTCCCCGCTACCGCTACTACGAAACCGGGAGCAATAACTGCCAACAAGATCTGGCGAAGCTGCTGGCGCAGAGGGCGGCGAGCAATGCGACCGGCAAGGCGCCGTACTGCGCGCCGTTTTCCTCGGCGCCGCCCTCATAGGGAAACGAATTCGCACCCGAGCAGTGACGGCGAAGTCGGGACGATGAGACACGACTGACTAGCGCTGGAAATCGACGGCGATGATCGTCGCGATCGAATCGAGCGCGCTGTCGGGCGTTGCGATCACCAGTTCGCCGATCGGATCGTGATTAAACAGACTATCGGCGGCGGAGACTCGCTTGCGGACCTTGAGCGAAATCGTGCTCGACAGCGGACGCACGTCGCCGAGGTGCTTCACTTTCACGCCGCGCACCGACACGGACTCGTACGGCTTCATCAGCACATGCAGGTACACGCGATTGCCGCGGCGGGTTGAAGGTCCGTAGAACTGCCACGGCTCGAGGCCGGGGTCGGTGCCGACGATCGCTTCGTTGTTGCGGTCAATCCAACTGCCAATCGCTTCGAGCCGTTCGACCTGTTCGGGCGGCAGCGCGCCGTCGCCCATCGGGCTGACGTTGAGCAGCAGATTTCCGCCTTTACCGGCCACTTCGCACAACGTATGGATGAGCGAGCGCGTCGATTTGAGATCCTTGTCGGACGGGTTGTAACCCCAGCTATTGTTGATCGTGAGGCAAGTTTCCCACGGACCCTCCGGTGGCTTGGGTGGAACGGCCTGTTCGGGCGTTTGATAGTCGCCGTAACCAGGGATGCGATCGTTGATGACGACGTCAGGCTGGAGCGAATGGATCATCTCGACGAATTCGCGCGACTTCCATTCCTCGGGCGTGCGCTCCCATCCGCCGTCGAACCACAGCAGATCGATCTTGCCGTAGTTGGTCAGCAGCTCGCGCATCTGGGAGAACATAAACTCGATAAACCGATTCCACTGTTCGGGCGTCGAACGGCGCCAGTTGCCCCACTTGTAGGGCTTGTCCGATTCGAGAAACGCCGGGTAATCGGGGTGATGCCAGTCGATTAGTGAGTAGTACAGTCCGACCCTAAGGCCTTCGGCGCGGAACGCATCTGCATATTCACGAACTATATCGCGCTTGAACGGCGAATACTCAATCGAATAGTCAGAATGCTTCGTATGGAATAGCGAATAGCCGTCATGGTGTTTGCTGGTCAGAACGGCGTACTGCATGCCGGCGCGTTTAGCCATTCGGGCGAGCGCGCGCGCATCCCAATTTGTCGGATCAAACGTCTTGGCGGTCGAGTGATATTCGTCCACCCCGACGCTTTGGCCGTCGGGCAGCGCGCCGACCCCGCCGACCAGCGGCCACGACAGCTCGAGGCCGCGCTGGCTGCAATGGCCCCAATGGATGAACATCCCGAATCTAGCCTTGTTGAACCACGATTCCATAGCCGCGCATTGTCGCCTTCATCGCGGGCGGTTGTCCATAGTGCAAGCGCCCTTCATTTAAACGGCATCCAGCCGAGCGCGGGGACCAATTGATCGTAGGAGACGCCAAGCTGCCACACGAAAGCGACGGCGCCGGTGCCGGAAGCAGCGCGATTGACCGCGACCTGGGCGCCGAGATTTATCTCGAACGTCGCGTTCATCCAGGCTATGGCGGGAGTTAGTTCGAAGTCGGGCGCCGACGAGTTGCGATGTGCGCTCAGGTACTGCGCGTATTCGAAATCGAGATGCGGCGTGAGATCGCGGAGTGCGCGGGGCACGGCGCCGCCGGCGATGTTTTGGTCGAGGTAGTCGAGCGAGTATTCGAGCTCGAGGTTGCCGGATAGCAAATCGTCGCTGGCGCCGGTTATCTTGGTTTGCCATCCCGCGTCGCCCTCGACGCCGGCGGGGCGCAGGATGCGCAGCACATCGGGCAAGTCTCCGAAGCCCTTCTGAAAAAGAAAAGCGATGCCGCCGCGCGCGTGCGTTTCCGAACCGCCGTTGTTGTCGCCGAGAGGAAGTTCGATCGAGGGACTAATCGTAAACACGAATTCGTGGCGCGGAATCGCGGTGAGGATGCGCTTGTAGTCGAGTTCGAGATTGCTCGACGTGGTCGGCTCGCCTTCCTGCTCGACGCGCTGATAGCCGGCGAAGATCGAGAAGCTCGAGACGGGCGAGATGGTTTTTTCGAGATACAGCGACTCGGAATTCTGTCCGCGCGCGACGGTGCCGGCGACAGAGAAGTAGTTTTCGGTCGTCGCGTCATTGCCGATAAAGTTGCCGACGAACGATCGGGGCTGAGGATCGGCGTGCGCGATGGTGGCGCACATAAGTGAGCATGCGATGCCGAATAGCAGCGGTTTCACTTTTTCACTGGGTCATAGAATCGCACGTCCGTCAGGAAGGGCAAATCACGTTGTTAAATGTGAAACCCACCTTGGTTTTCACGCTTCCTTGGGCAGGGGTGACCCCTGCACCCAGTATTAAGAGGTTGGGAGATTGCGCGGGCGCGTGGTATTGGAAAATTGAGAGTTGACGCGGCTGGAGGTTTGCGATGAAGATTTCGATGTTCCATCTGATGCCGTATCGCGATCTGCCCGACGACTTCGCGCAGAAGTATCATTCGGTGTGGGTCGATCCGCCGTACGCCAAGCTCGCCGATTCAGTGAAGGTCGGGCAGTACTACAACTGGACGCTCGATGAGCTGATTCACGCGGCCGACCAGGGAATCGACGGCATCTGCGTCAACGAGCACCATCAGAATGCATACGGCTTCATGCCGAATCCGGACCTGATGGGGTCGATTCTCGCGCGGGCGACCAACGGCACCGACGTGGCAGTGGTGCAGATGGGTGCGACACTGCCGACCTCGAATCCGCCGATACGAATCGCGGAAGAATATTCGATGATCGATTGTATCAGCGGCGGGCGCATGGTTGCCGGGATGCCGCTGGGGACGTCGCAGGACGTGAACCTATGCTACGGAATCCCGCCGATCGAGCAGCGCGAGCGTTACTACGAGGCGCACGATCTCATTCTGAAGGCGTGGCAGTCGCCCGAGATTTTCGCGTGGAACGGCAAGTACTTCAAATTGCCGATGGTCAATATCTGGCCGCGGCCGATTCAGAAGCCGCATCCTCCCGTGTGGATTCCCGGCAGCGGCAGCCTTTCGACGTGGGATTTTTCCGCGAAGCACAACCATTGCTACTGCTTCCTGTCGTACTGGGGGAACAATTTCGGCAAGCGCGTGATGGACGGGTTCTGGGATTTCGTCGCCAAGGGCGGCCACGATCCGAATCCGTATCGAGCGGGATTTTTACAGCTCGTCGCGGTCTCGGAAACCGACGCGCAGGCCGAAAAGGACTACTACCAGCACATCAGATATTTTTACGACAAATGCCTGCACATTCTGCCCGAGTATTTTCCCGTCGCCGGCAACCAGGACTACAAGAGCCTGGTCAACAGCGTGACCAAGCTGAATCCGCAGTTGTTCGACCTGATGAACAAGATCCCGACGTGGAAGTACAAGGACTTCGTCGATAATCAGTTCGTCATTGCGGGATCGCCGGCTACCGTGCGTCAGCAGTTGATGGAAGCGGTCAAGAAACTGCGCGTCGGCAATCTGATGGTGCTGCTGCATATCGGATCGATGCCGCATGAGTTGACGATCAAGAATATCGATCTGTTCTGCAGCGAGGTGCTGCCGCATTTCCGCAGCGTGTGGGACGGCGAATGGGACAACAAGTGGTGGCCGGAGTCGCTCAAAGGACAGCGGAACAAGATCGCGGTAAACGGACGACCTCTCCCCTAGCCCCTCTCCATAAATGGCGAGGGGAACCGGACTCTTTCAATGAGGACTAATTAATGGCGGCATCGAAGGACAGGACGCTCAGTGTGTGGGGTGACAAGGTTCATCCCAAGGTGCGGATTCTTGGCGACGGGCCGGCGGTCGTCTATCTGCACGGCGGTTACGGGCCGATCGAGACTGAGCTGCTCGACGAACTAGCAAAACAGTTCACCGTCTATGCTCCTGAGCATCCCGGGATCACTGCCGGCGACGAGGACTCCTACAAGGCGCTCGACGACATGTGGGATCTCGTCCTCTACTACTACGACCTGTTCGACAAGCTCGGGCTCAAGGCGCCGGCGGTGGTGGGGCATTCGTTCGGCGGGATGATCGCGGGCGAGATCGCGGCGACCGATCCGACGCGCGTCGGCAAGCTCGTGCTGATAAGTCCGCTGGGCTTGTGGCGCGACGATTCGCCGATTCGCAATTATATCGTGACGCCACAGACCGACCTGCCCGCGCTGCTGTTCAAGGATCAGCACCATCCGTCGTTGAAGCGAATCACGCTGAACCCCGAAGATCAGCAGGGGTTCATCCGAATCACGTGGGCGCTCGGATGCACTGGGAAATTCATGTGGCCGATACCGGATAAGGGGCTGCGGAAAAGGCTGCATCGAATTGCCGCGCCGACGCTCGTCGTGTGGGGCAAAGACGACAAGCTGTTGCCGGCGGTCTATGCGGACGAATTTCGCAAAGGAATCCCAGGCGCAAAAATCCATCTGGTCGAAGGCGGCGCGCACATGATGCCGCTGGAAGAGCCGGCGCAGCTCGCCGCGACCGTCGTGAAGTTCATCAAGGGATAGGCGCGGGCGATCGCGCAATCACTTGCGGAGTGGCGACGCGTCGGACGTGCCGACGATCCCAAGACCATCATTTCAGCTGCGGTGCGGACATCGGGCCCTTCAGCGCAATCGTGTCCAACGACGGGAAGATGACAAAAGCATGGCGCTGATATAAAATTCGGATCTACCAATGGCAAAAAGCAAACTGATGGTGGTGCCCAAACTACGACCTGGCGAAGGCCGGGAAATC
>JBOHWI010000261.1:0-4744 GCA_050736675.1 Binatus sp. (SeqCode) | reverse complement strand
TGCCGGAAACGGGACCCTACAATATGCATCTGGTGATGGACGGCGGGACGTTTTTCCTCGCCGTTGGCGTGGGACTCGCGGCGGCCGCGATGAATCCGCGACGCAACGCGATCGCCGTCGTGGTAGCCGCGGTTGCCGGCGTCATGCATTCCGCGCTGCACATCTGGTCGCATGCCGCGGGCCTGCTTTCGACCGAGCATCTCATGACCGAGGTACTGGGTATCTACATTCCCGCGATCTTACTAATCGCAATCACTGCTATCCTCTATAGTCAGTCGGATGAAACAGGTGTCGCCGCTGCGCGAGCCGCGTAACCGGAGAGTTTATTCCAATGCGTATCGAACCAGTCGAAGAAAATCAGATGAGTTGGATGCTGAAGCCCTTGACCTGGGTCATGAAGCGACAGGTCGGCAAGGTGGTCAAACCATTCAAGGCATGGGCGTATCGTCCCGGGATTACGTTCGCGATGGGAATCTTCATGCAGTCAATCGAGTCATCCAAGGTCACGCCGCCGGCCTTGAAGCGGATGGTCTGTCTGCGCGCCGCACAGATGGTCGGCTGCGTATTCTGAATAGATATCAACGCTGCCGGCGGCAGCAAGCTTGGAATCAGCGACGAGAAACTCGCCGCGCTCGCGGACTCAGCCGAAAACCCACTGTTCACGCCCGCCGAACGCGCCGCGATCCGCTACACCGAGGAGATGACGCTCAGTTCGGTCAACGTCCCCGACGAGGTTTTCGACGAATTGAAGCGCCACTTCGACACCAGGCAAATCGTCGATCTGACCGCGACTATCGCGCTCGAAAACATGCGTGCGCGATTCAACCGCGCCCTGGAGATAGAGAGCGACACCTTCTGCAGGCTGCCGGCACATCACCCGGCCCTGGCCTCCGATAGCCCGCCCTGACGATCGACTGAAAAGACTGACCGGGGGCGCGGTTTCGGTTCACATTGCAGATTTTCTCGACTCGCCCGAGCCTGATAATATCCCCGATGCTATTGTCGCGGGCCGTAACCCTTACCGGACGGCACGGTTACGTGTTCGGAGAGTCCAAAGGAAATCTCTAACTTGAAGCGATGGCGCCCGACAGGTCTAATCCCGACGCTGGCACTGCTAGCGATTGCGGGATGCTCGCACGGTCCCGCCGACACTTTCGGCGAACACGAGGCCGTGCCGATCCTGGCGGCCAAGGTCCAGCAAAAGACGGTAGCCGACACGCTCCGCGCGATCGGCCGCGTCGAGGCTTTCTCGACCGTGGACATCAAGTCGCAGATTAACGGTCAGGTCACCCAGGTGCACTTCCGCGAAGGACAGGACGTCAAAGAGGGCGACCTGCTGTTCACGATCGATCCGCGCCCATTCCAGGCCGCGCTACATCAAGCCGAGGCGAACCTGGACAAGGATCGCGCCCAATATCGCCAGGCCGCCGCCGACCGCGAGCGCTACGCGTTCCTGCTCAAGCAGGGCGTCGGCTCGCAACAGCAATACGATCAGGCGGAGGCTGCGGCAGGATCGCTCAAAGCCGCAATGGAAGCCGACGACGCGGCAGTGCAGACCGCCAAATTGAATCTCGGCTACACCGAAATTCGCGCGCCGATCGACGGTCGCACGGGAAATTTGCTGGTACACGCCGGCAACCTGGTCAAACCCGACGCCGACACCGCCATGGTCGTGATCAACCAGGTGCATCCGGTGTACGTCGATTTCTCGATTCCCGAGCAGAAGCTGCCCGCCGTGCGCGAGTTCATGGCCGAGCACAAGCTCGCCGTCCAGGTCGCGCTGCCCGAGCAGCAGGGGCCGACCGAGTCGGGCGAGCTGAGCTTCGTCGATAACACCGTCGACATGAAGACCGGCACGATTGGTCTCAAGGGATTGTTCACCAACGCCGATAGCCGCCTGTGGCCGGGCGAGTTCGTCAACACGACGCTGGTCCTGCACGAGCGGCCGGACGCGATCCTGGTGCCGTCGCAGGCAGTCCAGACGGGACAGCAGGGCTCGTTCGTCTTCGTCGTGCAGCCGGGCATGAAAGCCGAGATCAGACCGATCGTGATCGGCGAATCGATCGACAACCACACCGTCGTCACCAGCGGACTCAAGCCCGGCGAAACGGTAGTAACCGACGGGCAGCTCAGGCTGATTCCCGGCGCGAAGGTCACGATCAAGAAAGAGTTGAACGCCGGCGGCGAAAACGGGACCGCGTCATGAATATAGCCGAAGCCTTTATCCGACGCCCCGTCATGACGACGCTGAGTTCGCTCGCGATCGTACTGTTCGGCCTGATGGCGTACCGCTATTTGCCGGTGAGCGATCTGCCTAACGTCGATTTCCCGACCATCGTGGTGAACGCAAGTCTGCCGGGCGCCAGTCCGGAGACGATGGCGTCGTCGGTGGCGACGCCGCTCGAAAAGCAGTTCTCGACGATTGCCGGGCTGGACTCGATGACCTCGACCAACATTCAGGGCTCGAGCAATATCACGCTGCAGTTCAGTCTCAGCCGCAACATCGACGCCGCCGCGCAGGACGTGCAAGCCGCTATCGCCGAGACGCAAGCTGAATTGCCGCAGGGGATGCCGAGTCCGCCGTCGTATCGCAAGGTAAACCCGGCAGATCAGCCGATCCTCTATCTCGGCCTAAGCTCGACCACGATGCCGATCTCGCAGGTGGACGAATACGCCGAGACCTACCTCGCCGAGCGCATCTCGATGGTCTCCGGCGTCGCGCAGGTGCAGGTTTACGGTTCGCAAAAGTACGCCGTGCGGATTCAGCTCGATCCAAAGGCGCTGGCCACCCGCGGCCTCGGCATCGACGAAGTCGCGACCGCCATTCAGGATGCCAACGTCGACCTGCCGACCGGCACGCTCTACGGCCCCAAGCAGGCATTCACCGTCGATACCAAGGGCCAGTTGACCAATGCGGCTGCGTACCGCTCTCTGATCGTCGCGTACCAAAACGGCTCCCCCGTGAGGCTCGAGGACATCGGCCGCGTGCTCGACAGCGTGCAGAACGACAAGACCGCGGGCTGGTCCAATGGCGAGCGAGCGGTGGTGCTCGCGGTCCAGCGCCAGCCGGGCACCAACACGGTTGAAGTCGTCGACAACGTCATGCGCCTGATTCCTGCCTTCCGGGCCGAGGTCCCGGCCGGGCTGCACATCGTCATGCTTGGCGACCACGCCGAGACGATTCGAGCATCGGTCAACGACGTCCAGTTTACGCTGCTGCTCACGATCTTCCTGGTCGTGCTGGTGATCTTCCTGTTCCTGCGCAACCTGTCGGCGACGGTAATCCCGAGTCTGGCGCTGCCGATGTCGATCATCGGCACCTTCGCCGTCATGTGGGCGCTCGATTACTCGCTCGACAATCTGTCGCTGATGGCGGTTACTCTCGCCGTCGGATTCGTCGTCGATGACGCCATCGTCATGCTCGAGAACATCGTGCGCCACATGGAGATGGGCAAGGACGTGCTGACCGCGTCGCTCGACGGCTCCAGTGAAATCGGTTTCACGATCCTGTCGATGACCTTCTCGCTGGCTGCGGTGTTCATCCCGGTGCTGTTCATGGGCGGAATCCTCGGCCGGCTGCTGCATGAATTCGCGGTCACGATCGGCGCCGCCATCCTGGTGTCGGGGTTCGTCTCGCTGACGTTGACGCCGATGCTGTGCTCGCGCTTTCTGCGCCCGCCCAGCAGCGAGCGCCACGGCAAATTTTACGCGGTGACCGAGCGCTTCTTCGACCGGATGCTCGACGCGTACCAGCGCAGCCTGACCTGGGTCATGCGCCATCGGCGCGGGACCATGTACTTTTCGGGCGTGATACTGCTGGCGACGATCTACATGTTCTACGCGATTCCCAAGGGTTTCCTGCCTTCGGAAGATGCGGACCAGTTGATTATTTTCACGCTCGGCGCGCAGGGAATTTCGTTCGACTCGATGGTCGAGCATCAGCTCGCCGCGGCCGATCTGATCAAGAATGATCCGAGCATCCGAAGCTACTTCGTCAGCGTCGGCTCGGGCGGACCGGGCGGCGCGACCAATTCGGGCATCATCTTTTTGCACCTGAAGCCGGCCTCGGAACGCGAGCTGAGCGTCGATCAGTTGATTACGAAATGGCGCCCCGTGCTGAACAGCGTGCCGGGGCTGCGCGTGTTCCTGCAGAATCCGCCGCCCATCCGAATCGGCGCGCAATTCACCCGCAGCATGTATCAGATGACCCTGCAGAGCCAGGATACCGCGACGCTCTACAAGTACGCGCCGATGCTGGAGGCGAAACTGCGCCAGTTGCCCGATCTGCGCGGCGTCAACAGCGACCTGCAAGTCGAAAATCCGCAGGTCAGCATCGACATCGATCGCGACAAGGCGCACTCGCTGGGAATTTCCGCCAACGCGATCGAAGACGCGCTCTACGACGCGTACGGCTCGCGTCAGATCTCCACCATCTACGCGCCCAACGACGAGTACTGGGTGGTCATGGAGGTCCTGCCGCAGTATCAAGCGAATCCATCGACGCTCTCGCTGCTCTACGTGCGCTCGTCCAGTGGCGCGCTGGTGCCGCTCGACACGCTGGTCAAGTTCACGCGCTCGCTGGGGCCGCTGCAGATCAATCACTCGGGGCAACTTCCGTCGGCGACGATTTCGTTCGACGTCGCGCCCGGCGTTTCCCTCGGCAAGGCTCTCAGCGAGGTCCACAAGCTGGCCGCGGCCACTTTGCCCGACAGCATCACGACCAGCTTCCAGGGCACCGCGCAGG
>JBOHWI010000260.1:0-4125 GCA_050736675.1 Binatus sp. (SeqCode) | reverse complement strand
GAGCGCGGGCCGCGCGCAGCGCGGCGTGGCCGAGCGGCGGAGCTTGCGAAGCGCGAAGTGCCCGCGCTCATAGCGGCGGGCCGCCGGCTTTGATGACGGCTCATCGGTGAACACCATGGTTATTGTTGATAGTCCGTCGCTGGACTTCCGGAGTTTGCTTGATTTGCGGCTGAATTCGGATTCGGGCCCGTTCAAGCGCTACGGATTTCTCGCGGTCGCGGTTTACCGTATGGCGAAGCGCCTCACGGTCATCGGTGTAGATGGTGACCTGGTCGCGGGCGCGGCTGATCGAGACATAAAACTGTTTTCGATTGACCAGTTCGACGGAACGAAGCGTGTCGATGTTCACGAGAACCCGATCGACGGTCGCACCCTGGCTAGAATGCGAGGTTGACGCGTAGCCGTAGTCGATGTGGCGGAGACGACGGGACGACGCGCTTAATTCGCGCCCGGCGTCAGTGCGAAGAACCACTTTGCTATCATCGAGTTCGAGCACGGTAGCGAACTCGCCGTTTGCGACCTTGAGCGCGCGGTCCGGCGCACGAAACTGGATGCGGGCGCCGACAGCGATGGTGCGGCGCTCGGGCCGGAATACCTCGACACCCGACGGACGCTTCGGATTGTACTCAACGAGTCGGCCATCTTCGCTGCGGACGGTGATCCGGTTGCGTTTTGTATCGTGGGCTTCGACCTCAGCGTAAGCGCCCCTCGTGATGCCTACCTTCTTGCTGCCGCGCCGGTACAGAACGACATCGCCGATTTCGTAGCTTCGGGCGTGGGTGCGCTGAGCTTTCGTGAGATTGCGATTGACGAAGACGACCTGTTCTCTTCCATCGTCGGCTACGTGGCCGCGGCTTCGGAGCAGATCGCGGATGGCGGAGTTGAGCAGGCGGCGCTCGTCGTTGGCAGGACTGACCACCAGCACACGCTCACCTGCCTCGTGTGCGGCGAGATATTCTCTCGCGATTGCCTCGTACCGGTCCTTAGCCGTGGCGATCTCGCGCACGCTATTCTGGTTCTCGAGGAGCGTCAATGCCTCGCCGATCCTGCCCTCCGCGGCGAGGGTGACAGCCTGCCGGAGGTTCGGGTCGCGTTGGCGCCGAATGACTTCGAGTCGGGCGACGGGCATACCCGCCTGTTGCATCTGATAGATGGGTCGCCCCGCCTCGATTGCATGATGCTGTCGCTGGTCGCCGAGAAAGACGATGCGATCGACCTTCTGCTCCCGAGCGGAATGAAGAAGCGCGTTCATCTGGCGGGTGGACAGAAGACTGGATTCATCCACGATCCAGAATTGCTTCTCGCCGGCCTGTGGCGATGGATTCTCCACAAGGCTCGCGACAGTGCGCGCGTTTACACCCGCCTCTGAAAGCGATTTGACCGCGCGCGTTGTAGGGGCAAAGCCCTGCACCGAGTAGCTGTGCTCTTGGGCAAATTCCGCGATCGCGCCGACGGTGGTCGTCTTGGCGCTGCCCGCACGGCCCTCGATCGAGCTGAGCCAGTCGCCGGAACTTAAGGTGAGCTCTGCAGCCTCAGTTTGATCGGAGAGTAGGCCGCGTTTTGCTGCCCATTGTTGGATTTCAGTCGGTTGAGCAATGGGCGTTGCCTGACCCCGACCAACTCCCATGAGGTCCAGGTTGTTGCGCTCAAGCGCAATCATTTCCGGCGTCGTGAAGTAAGTCTGCACGGCCGCTCCCGAGGTGGGGATGGCCAAAAGCTGACCACGCTCCTCGCTCCGATGACTCTCATTTCGTACTTCGTTCAGATCCGCTTTGCCCATGGCGTGTTGCAGCGCCGCAGCTTCCAGTGCTCTGCGGTCGATGACCGCTTCGCGCTCGGTGGTGTGGGCGAGAGCAAAACGAAATGCGCCCTCCGCATCGACTCTCGACGCTGGTTGGAACTCAATGGCTGAATGCTGCTGTCTAATGTCGATGCCGTATTCGCGAGCTCTGACTCGCCATTCCTCGCGGAGTGCGTCTTCGCCGCGGTGATCTTTCGAAAGCCTGCTCTGATGAGCGATGTTTTGCGCAGCTGCGGCTCCGTTGAGGCCTTGTCGTGATAACGCCGCCTCGATGTCTTGCCGTCGACGGGAAAAGGCCATCACCTGCTCGCGCGTATAGCCCTGAAGTTCCCATCTTCCATCGGCTCCGGTCACGTCGATTGAATACCCTAGACTTCGTGCTTCGCGCGCCAATTCGGACCGATAGACCGCGGTTGCGAAACTCTGCGAGCGATAGATCTCGACCGGGTCGAGGCCGCGCCATGCGCCATCCGGGCGCAGCGTCATATTGGCGATGACGACGTGCGTGTGGAGGTGGGGATCCGGTCCGTACCCGTCATTAACTCCCTGCGAGGGCCGCGCCGCGATGTGATCGAAACGCGCCGCTACGAGGTTGTTGGTACTCACCCATTCGCTTCCGCCGTTGCGGCGCGAGAGCGCGTACTGTTCGAGTTCTTCGAGCGCTCGACTGACTGCGCGCCGGTGTGCCTCCGCAAGCGCGGTATCACTACCGACCAGCGCCTGGATGCTGACCGACTTGGGTGCGTTGAAGGTCGCGTCCCAACCGGCGCGCCTATCGTCGCGTCCGTTGGCATTGCGCACCAACACTTCTCCGTTTGACGGGCGCTGACCGCGAAGAACTGTGCGAAAGTCATCAGAAGCAATCTTTCCGGACAGCCCCAGTGCCTCCGCTCCTCTGCCGAACCATTCGCCGACGACACGCTGCTCCTCGGAGTAGTAGTCGTCGTGGACGTATTTCTCTTCGTAGTAGGTCTCGGCCTGCGCCGCCGAGAGCGCGCCTTTGGACATGACGAGCATTGGCTATACCCGAGGTCGATGTGGTTGTGGCGTGCTGTCGCTTCTGCCGTTGGGGTGGAGTGTATTAACGGAGTCCGTTTGGCCCTTCGGGAAGGAGTCGGAGTTTGCAGCAGAGAACTCGACTCTGCGGATGAAGGGCGGATGGCGGCGAAGCGGAGCCAGATACGGAATCCG
Source organism: Binatus sp. (SeqCode) (assembly GCA_050736675.1). Taxonomy (GTDB): domain Bacteria; phylum Desulfobacterota; class Binatia; order Binatales; family Binataceae; genus Binatus. The sequence goes on along the minus strand of JBOHWI010000260.1, from coordinate 1,133 downwards.
GACTCGAGCGCGACGATGACCAGCGATGCACAGATAGCCCTCGAACGGCGGGAGCATCTGGATCTCGCTTGGCAGCACCGCGCTCTCAACTTGACGATGCGGATGAATGGTAAAGCCATTCTGCCGGTTCATGCTCTGTCCCACTTCGCGGCGCACAACTTCGCGCTCGCCGATCTGTGCGCTGGACCAGCGCGCGGTCTCAGCTTCGCCAGTCCGTAGAATCAGCTTGGTGGCCGGCGCCGCGGCGAGGGTCGCGGTCTGGTCGTGGCCGTAGATCGCGCGAAGCTGGGTGATGGCCTGAAAGCCGAGCACGGCGCAGAGGCCCCGTTTGCGCCCGCGCACGACCAGCGTTTCCAGTTCCGCCTGCCGCCTGAGAACCGGCAACTCATCGGCGATGATCCACACCTGGCTGCGAGGTTCATCAGCCGCCATCAGGCGGCGTACTATGCAGTCGAGCCACACACTCTGGAGCGGAAGCGCCGCCTCGCGCGATTCCTCGGTGGAACTCAGAAACAGCCAGCCGTGTCGCGTGTGCGCCCATTCGAGCGCGCTCCAAGACAGCTCGGCGCGTTTGGGAAGATGGCGGAACGAGCTGGTGGCGTTGAATGCGGTCGCGACGATCCCTGCTCCCTGCTCGTGTGCACCGGGATCGATGAGAACCTCGGCCGGAGTGCCTTTGAGTGCCTCTTTGAGCTGGTGGCGCGGAAGACCGAGCAGTCTGGGAAGGTCGGCCGGGTCGCGCGACTTGAGCGCGGCGAGCAGTCCTACGATCAGGGTCCGCGCTGACTGGCGGAAGAAAAAGTCGGCGCCGCCCTGGTTGAGGGTGTTGGGCGGGTCGGGAACCAGCGCCGCCGCCAGTGCCTCGGCGTCCATCGCATCGCTACCCGGCATCAGCTCCCACCACGGCGACCACAAGGGGCAGCGTACATCGAGCGGGTTCAGGATCAGGTCGCCGCGCTCGGGGCGGTAAAACTCGGGGACGTATTCGCATTCGGGATCGAGCACGAGTGCAATCTCACCGCGCCGCTCGACCTGCCGAAGGATCGATCGGATGGCAGTGGATTTTCCGGTTCCCGGCTGGCCGCTGATCAGAAAGTGTTGCGGCTCCTGCCGGCGCGGCGTGGGCATATCTC